>NZ_JBHLZP010000408.1:0-7282 GCF_042429965.1 Actinoallomurus acaciae | reverse complement strand
CCAGAGGATCATGAGGTTGCGGTAGATGTCGTAGCGCTCCCGGTCGTCGGCCCGGACCACCGCGAGCGCGAAGAGCAGCGCCTCGTCGAGGATGAGCAGCAGCCCCCAGGACGCCACGACCACGATGACCATCGCGAGGACGAATTCCGTGAAGCGGCTCTCCGTCGGGGACTTCCCGAGCAACCGGCCGTCCCACACCGAGCCGCACAGCCAGTATCCGGGCCCGATGAGGCCGCCGACGACGAAGAGGATGATGCGGTGGCGCCGCGGGCCGCGCCGGCCCGCCCGGCCCCGGTCGCGCCCGGAGTCTCCGGAGCGCCGGGACCGCGCCTGGTCACCCACGACCGCCACCGGGGGCCGGATCCGGCCCGTCGCCGGTCGCGTACCGCGCCCAGGCGCACCAGGCGTGACGTGCGACAGGTCCGGACAGCAACGGGTCGTCGCCACGATCACCCATGAACCGCAGCGAAATGGTCATCATTGCCATTTCATCACACTCCTGCATCGCGCCTGATCCGCAGCTGCGAATCGGGGCAATTCACATCAGGTACGCGACCGGCCGCACCATCGCGATACGACGGGGACGGTCTCGCGGTTTTCTGTTGTGAAGCTCCGGCTCGCTCTCACCCGGATTCCTCCCGCAAAAATGACCAAGGAAATCCAGCAGCCATTACCCGGCTTCGGAAAGTCAATCGCGAACCGCTTCTTCGCGCACACTTTATCGGTCACCCTACGTGACATCCCACACGCGACAGACCCGGACGAACAGGGTGACATAGCCGCACATACATCCCGGCCATCCCCGGCCTCAGCTCACCGAACGTCATCGGCCCCCGTTTAGGACACCCGCGATTGTTCGCACTGCTAAAGACATCACCCTGGGCGTCCAGCCGGTTACAGTGCGTCAATGCAAGGCGATAGGGGCTCGGGCAAATGACCCATCTTCGACGCCACTTGTCCGGCCGACGACGGCACCGCGCCATCACACCGTTTGCGCCCGAAAATCCAGCGACTACTCAAGAAATGTCACTTATGCTCCGACTAGTACGCCAGCCGCGGATAGTGACCCTTTATCCTTGTTCGGTGGACAGGTTCGCCCAGTGAACGGGAGAGGGATGCGACCCGGACAACGCGAAGAGGCGACCGGCGCCGCAGAGCGGCTACGGCACGTCCACTGGATCGGCGGCGGGAGCGGCGCCGGCAAGTCGACGATCGCCCGCCGGCTCGCCCGCCGTCACGGCTGGCGACTCTACGCGACCGACGACGTGATGCGGGATCACGCCGGGCGGACCACTCCCGAGGAGGCTCCCCTCCTCCACGAGTTCATCGCCATGGACATGGACGAGCGATGGGTGAACCGCTCTCCGGAGGTCATGCTCGAGACATTCCACTGGTTCCGCGGCGAGGGCTTCGACCTGATCGTCGAGGACCTTCTTCGCCTGCCCCGGGAACCCCGCGTCGTCGTCGAGGGCTTCCGGCTGCTGCCACATCTGGTGCAGCCGCTACTCGCCGTCCCCGGGCACGCCGTCTGGCTCCTCCCCACCCCCGAGTTCCGCGAGGCCGCCTTCCGGGACCGGGCCGCGCCAGGGGAAGGGTTCACCAGGAGGACCAGCGATCCGGTGAGGGCCGACCGCAACATCGCCGAACGCGACCGCGTGTTCACAAGACGCCTCCAGGAGGAGGCCGGGCAGCTCGGACTGCGCACGATCCAGGTCGACACCGCGATGACCGAGGACGACCTGTATGCGCAGGTGACCGAGGCGTTCGGGCTCTGAACGCCCTACTTCGACTCGATTCGGCCCAGGGGCTCGGCGCTCTCCGACAGGGCCTTTTGCGCCGCCCGCCAGCCGGAGTCGTCGATGTCGAGGGCGTGGCGGAGGTAGGCCCACGTGAGCCGCTGGATCAGGGCGACCCGTCCGGGGTTCTCATCCGTTGTCTCCGCGACCTCATAGCCGGCGATTCCGCCGAGCGAATGCTCCGCGCCGAACAGGGTGAGCAGGCTCTTGTCACCGGGGCTCAGGGCGTACGGCTCGGTCATCCAATCCGGCCCCCGGACGGTCAGCCGATGCCTCCGCGGCGTGTCGTCCCGATCCCCCACGATCACGAGGGCCGGCGTGGTCATGTGCGCGAAGCTCGGATTCATGTACGCGAAGTGCTCGGCCGCGAACGGCGTCAGGTTGGCTCCGCCCTCTCCGGCCGTGGCGAACAGCACCCCCGCCTTGACGCGCGGGTCGGACAGATCCTCTTCCCGCCCGGTCTCCGGGTCGAGGACGCGCAGGCCCAGCAGATTGCCCGCCGTCTGGCCGCCGAAGGAATGTCCGGCCACGGCGATGCGGCTTCGGTCCAGGCGCCCGCCGAGGCCGGGAACAGCGGCTTCCAGGAGATCCAGCCGGTCGAGGACGCGCTTCAGGTCCTCCACCCGGAAGCGCCAGATCCGCGGCGTACGGGGGTCGTCGCGAGGAATGCCCAGCGTCCTTGAGTCGAGATGAGTGGGCTGGATGACCACGAAGCCGTGAGCGGCCCAGAAGTCGGCCAGGGGGCCGTAGCCGTCCAGCGACGAGCCGGAGCCGTGCGAGAAGACGATGATCGGCAGGTCGCGCCCGGCCGTCGGCGCGGACACCCTCACCCGCAGGTCGTCGCCCCGGCCCGGTGCCGGGAGCACGATCGGCTTCACCGAGACGGCCGGCGCCGGCGCACCGACGCCGATGGCCAGGTCCATGGCCGTCGTGTCCGATTCGCTCATGGAAATACCTTCCTGATCTGGCATAATAAAAACGGGACACCGTCCCGTTTGAACATACGGGACAGTGTCCCGGTTATCAACCTCGGCGACGAAGGGAAGCGTGTGGACGACGGCGACCCGGGCTCGGGGCGCGCAGCCCGGCCCAAACGGGCGGACGCACGGCGCAACGAGGAGACCCTGCTCGAGGCGGCCGCCGCGGTCTTCGTCGCGTCCGGCGTCGAAGCGCCGATACGAGACATCGCGGCCAAGGCCGGCGTCGGGACGGCCACGATCTACCGCCACTTCCCGACGCGGGCGGATCTGATCATCGCCGTCTACCGGCATCAGGTCGAGGCCCTCGCCGCGGCCGGTCCCACGCTGCGGGCGAGCGGCGCGACTCCGTACGCCGCGCTGGGGCGGTGGATCGACCTCTTCGTTGACTTCGTGGTCACCAAGCAAGGACTCGCCGCCGTGCTGCAGTCCGACGACCCCTGCTTCGACCCCCTGCACTCCTACTTCGTCGATCGGCTCGTGCCCGTGTGCACCGAACTGCTCGACGCCGCGGCCGCCTCCGGTGAGATCCGCTCCGACCTGGACGCCTACGAGCTCATGCGCGGCATCGGGGGCCTGTGCGCGGGCGCCGGTGACAACATTCGCTACGACGCGCGCCGGCTGGTCGAACTCCTCGTCGCGGGACTGCGCTCGCCGGAGAGACGCCGTCAGCCGGTCTTGCGGAGGACCACCTCGACCTTGGTGGTCCGGCCGACGTTGCCGGCGGCGTCGATGGCGCGGTACTCGATCGTGTGACGGCCGTAGCCGGGCGGCACGTTCTCCCAGGCGACGGCCCTCGCCGGCTTGCCGAGCTTGCCGTAGTAGAGGTCGTCGATGTTCGTGCCCAGCGGCGTGAACAGGAAGGGCGCGCCGGAGTCGGTCGGCCAGCCGAAGTAGCGGTACCAGCCGTCCCCGTCGACCTGGAACTCCGCCAGCGTGCTTCCGGACCCGTCGTCGGACGGGTTCAGCCTCATGGTGAACCGGTCGTCGAAGACCTTGGTCCCGCCGTGCGTGGCGGCGGGTCGGGAGAACTGCGCGGCGACCACCGGACGCCGCGCGTCGACGTTCCAGGACAGCGGCGATGACCGTACGCCGGTGGCGGGGTCGACCGCTCGCGCGGTGACGGTGTGCGTCCCGGAGGTGAGGTGGAGGCGCCCCAGGGCGAGGTCACGGTCGTTGCCATGGGTCGTCACCCGCCGCCCGTCGACGGTCCACCGGACCGCCGGGACCGACGCCGCGGGGTGCGTCGTCTCCGCGTAGATCACGTCGTTCGCGCCCACGTCCGTACCGGCCGGAGTGGAGTCGGTGAAGCCCGCCGCGGCGGCCGTCGGCGTGGTCGTGATCCGGGTGTCCACCGTCCAGGTACGGGTCTGGGTCAGGGCCGCGGAGGACCTGATCGCCGGGTCGCGTACGAAGTCGGTGGGGTCGACGACCTTCGCGGTCAGCGTGTGCGTGCCCGGCTTGAGGTGCCGGCCGGCCAGGTCGACGTTGTGCCGGTCGGTGCTGCCGGGGACCGTCCTGCCGTCGAGGGTCCAGGTGATGTGCAGCGTGTGGCTCACCGGGTGCAGGGTCTCCAGCCAGACGACGCGGTCGGCGCCGATGGGCGCCCCGGTCGGGGTCTGGTCCTGTACCAGGTTGAGCTTCGCGGAGATGGCCTGCGTCATCCGTTCGCGTTCCACCTGGTCATAGGCGTACCCCAGGGTCTTCATCATCGAGTGCTCGCTCGGCCGCCACACGCCCGTGGTGTCGTACATCCCGCCCTCGTAGCGGCCGATGACGCCGCCCGCCGTGCTGCGGTCGCCGAGCCAGCGCCACCACTTGGCGTGCTGCTCGCGCATCTGCCGCTCGGTGAGGAGGGTGTGGTGGATCGAGTCCGGCTCGCCGCCGGTGTAGGCGCCGCCGGCCACGCCCCGCTGGTAGTAGTTGTACTCGTCCTGGAGGCCGCCGAGTGAATGGCCGATCTCGTGCGGCATGATCAGCGACGACATCGCGTTGCCGCCGGACGCCGTCGCGTACGTCCCGCCCGCGCCGCCGTACGTGGTGCTGTTGGCCAGCGCGACGATCTGCCGGTTGGCGGCGGTGGTGCCGGTGACCAGGTTCGCGTATCGGCCGGCCGCGTCATCGTCCATGACGAGCAGGCGCTGGATGCCGTCGGTCCGGCAGCCGCTCCAGAACTGCATATTCAGCGGCGTGCTGCGTTCGGCCGAGGTCACCGACGGGTCGCAGCTCACGCCCGACTCGCCGGAGACGATCTCGACCCGGTAGATGTTGACGTAGCTGCGATAGGACTTCCACGGTTCGAACGCGAACAGGGTGCTGATCTCCCGGTCGACGTTCTCGCGGAACTTCGGCATGTCGGCCTCGGTGTAGCCGTCGCCGAGGATGACGACGTTGAACCGCTTCGCCGGATCGCCGGTCACCTGGACCGGCACGACCTTGGCGCTGCCGACGTCGTCGGCGTGTGCCGCGCCGGCCGGCGCCACGAGCGACGCGGCGACCGCCATCGTCGCGATCATGCGTCTGAGCATGAGAGGCCTCCTACGGATGCACATCGGACGAGCTGATCATCGTCTGCGGGAGGCCGGTACGGAACCGTGCGCGACGCCTTGATTCACCTGATCGGCGGAGCCGGCCAACGGCCCGCCGAGCAGCGACGATATCCAAATCGGTATCACCTTCACATTCATATGCATCTTGGACTTTTCCCTGGCCAGCTGCTGTCCTTGTCGGCCTGACGAAGCCTGCCGGACAGAGGGGAGTCCGATGATGCGCCGATCCCGCATGGTCGCCGCCGCCGCGATCGCGGCCGTGGCCGTGCTCGTGGGGGTGGGAGCGGTGTGGTTCTCGCGTGACGACGACGGGCCGCGGGCGACCGCGAAGCGTTACCTCGCGGCCTGGAGCGGCGGCGACTTCGCCGCCATGCGTGCCCTGACCGACCATCCGCCCGCCGACTTCGAGACCCGGTTCGCCCGCATGCGGGACGACCTGGGCGTCACGCGGCAACGCTACGACGTCGCCTCGGCCGGAGAGTCCAAGAACGGCGAGGCGCGCGGCTCGTACCGCGCCGAACTGACCCTGTCGGGGGGACAGGTCTGGACGTACGGCGGGTCGATGACGTTCGTCGAGCGCGACGGCAGGTGGCGGGTGGCGTGGTCTCCGCAGGTCATGTACCCGGGCCTCAAGGAAGGGCAGCGGCTCCGTGCCGCGCGCACGTGGCCGGCCCGGGCGGACATCCAGGCGGCGGACGGCGGCAGCCTGAGCCGGTCGCCGTCCGGGTCCGTCCAGCAGCTCACCGGTCCGCTGGGCCCGGCGTCCGCCGCCGCCGCGAAGAAGCTCGGCGCCCCGTACCGCGCGGGCGACACGATCGGTGTGGACGGGCTCCAGCGGCAGTACGAGCGCCGTCTCGCCGGTACGCCCGCCCTCGCCGTACAGATCATCGACGCGGACGGCACGCCGGTGCGGACGCTCAAGCGGTTCGGCGGCGCCGAGGGCAAGGCCTTGCGCACGACCCTGGACCCGAAGGCCCAGAACGCGGCCCGCGACGCCCTCACCGACGTGGCCAAGCCCGCCTCGCTGGTCGCGCTGCGTCCCTCCACCGGGGAGATCCTCGCCGTGGCGAACAAGCCCGGCGGCTACAACCGGGCGCTGATGGGGCAGTACCCGCCGGGCTCGACGTTCAAGGTGGTCACGGCGGCGGCGCTGGTCGCGGGCGGCATGGACGCCGGCACCAGGGTCGGCTGCCCGGCCACCACCACGATCGGGGGCCGCTCGTTCCACAACTACCAGCAGGAGGACTTCGGCACGGTGGCCCTCCGGGAGGCGTTCGCGCATTCGTGCAACACCACGTTCGCGCGTCTCGCCGTGGACCGGCTCGGCGAGCAGGGGTTGAGCAGGGTCGCCACCGAGTTCGGCTTCAACGCCCCGATCATCGCCGGGCTCCCCGCCGTACGGGCCTCGTTCCCGGACAACAAGGACGACGCCTCCTTCGCCGCCGCCGCGTTCGGGCAGGGCCGGGTGCTCACCAGTCCGCTGAACATGGCGAGCGTCGCGGCGGCCGCCGCCGACGGCACCTGGCGCTCGCCTCGCCTGGTCGACGCCTCACTCGTGTCCCAGGCCGTGGACGCCGGCGGTCACAGACCGGAGGCGCCGCACAGGCTGCGGCCCGCCGTCGAGCGGGCGCTGCACTCCCTCATGCCCGCCGTCGTCAGCGAGGGCACCGCCGCCGGCGTGGACTTCCCGTCCGGGACGGCGGGCAAGACCGGCACGGCGGAGTACGGGACCGGCGACGACCCGCCCACGCACGCCTGGTTCATCGGCTACCACGGCGACCTCGCCTTCTCCGTGATCGTCGAGGGCGGCGGGACCGGCTCCGAAGCCGCCGCGCCCATCGCGGCGAAGTTCCTCAAGGCCGTCGGATGAGAGGTCGAGTACGGGTGATCGTCAAGCTGTTGCGTCTGTTGGGGGCGGCTGCGTTCGCGGGGGTGCTGGTCGGTCTTTTGGCCCTTCCGG
>NZ_JBHLZP010000407.1:374-7665 GCF_042429965.1 Actinoallomurus acaciae | reverse complement strand
CCGGCAGCCGATCGACGCGGGCGTCGATGCCCGCCGCCGCGCGTTCGCCCTCCGGCCCGGCGAGCAGGTACGTGAGCAGGTGCCGCGTCTCGGCCCGCGGCATGACGGTGGACCCCACCGGCTGCCAGAACCTGCGCAGGGCGAACCGCGTCAGCCGCTGCGCGCGCCGCGACCGCTCCAGCCGGGCCCGCGCCTGGCTCACGTAGAACGCGACGTGCCGGGTCTCCTGACGCATGATGCGCCGGAGAAGCTCGGTCAGCACGGGATGGCGCAGCCGCTCGACGAGCCGGGCGTACGCGGTGTGGGTGGACCACTCGTTGATCGCGCCCCAGGTCATGTGGACCGCGATGAAGTCCTCGCCGATCGCCTGCGCCAGCAGCGCCTGCCGGATCGGCGCGACGCGGTCCCGCCATCCCAGGGCGCGGCGGACCGCGCGGATGTGCTCGTCGCCGCCGGTGACGCCGTGGGCGGCGAGTACGGCCGCGAGCGCCTCGCCGTGCCAGTACTCCTCGTAGTTCCACATGGTGAGGAACGCGGTGATCTCCGGATCGGCGTGCGACGGCGTGACGAGCAGGTCGCGCAGGTAGCAGACGGTGTGGTTCTCCACGTCGGTCATGTAGCGCAGGCATCGCAGCCCGGCGGGGCTGAGCGGCCGGGTGCCGAACGCGGCGAAGTCCAGGTCGTCGAGCGGCACGGGCGCGGCCGACCTCGTGTAGTCCTCGATGCGGAACGTCATATGAGACATTCGGAGCACCGCGCCGCGCGGATTGCCCGCGCGGCGTCCCGATCGCGCCCGGCGGCTTCATCGGGGTCGGGCTGCCCGTAACCCACCGTGATGCACGTTTTGGTCATATGTCGCTGATCAGCTATAACATGCCTTCCAGGCCGTGACACCCCACCCTCAGCTTCACCCTCCGTGATCACCCTCCCCCGGGAAGTCGAAATGCATCAGGATCCCCGCCACAGGTATGTCACCTTCGAGGTCGATCTCGAACGCGAAGAGGCCCGCCGCCGCGCCGAGGTCGTCGCGGCGCTCGGCCCGCACTGGGACCCGGCCGCCGCGCTGCGAGACGAAGAGGCAGCGCACGACCTGCTCTACTCCGGTCTCGACGCGCGGCAGCAGGAGATCTACGACCGGCTGGTGTCGGCCGGCGTACTGCCACGACGGGAGCCGGGCCGTGCTGCCGATTGACCCCGGCGCCGACATCGGCCGCCGCGCCTGGATCCCCTGCCCGCGGTGCCGCGACCACGAGGGCTGCGACACCTGCGGCACCGGCCGGACCTGCACCGCCCACTGGCGCTACCTGCTCGCCAACCGGGGGCGCGTCCTGTACCTGCAGTGCCCGTCCTGCACCCATCTGTGGGAGCACGAGACACCCGCCGGCGGCGACGCCGCGTAGGGCGGGAACCGGTCGTCCGGCGCGATGACATCGCGCCGAACACGAGGATTACTCATGTCCTCATGCGGTCAAAGGGCTGTTCCTGACTCCTCGATTGCCTCAATGTGATCAGCGCGATCAGACGCGATTGAGGTGGGTCGGATGAGGCGTGTCCTGGCCGTCGTGTTCGCCGTCGTCCTCGTGGTGACGCTCTCCACCGGATCGGGCGGCGCCGCCGCGTTCCCGGCCGGGCCGCCGAACGATCCCGACTACGCGCCCGCCGAGCAGGGCAGTGCCCTCACCTGCCTGACCACGGGAGCGCCAGGGGCCGAGCAGCACAACCTCTACTCGTTCATACCGCGCTGCACGCCCACGGCGAAGGACCCCGAGGGCGCGTCGGGCATGTCGGTCGACGCGGCCTGGCGGGACTACACCACCGGGTCGCCCGACACGGTGATCGCCTACGTCGAGGCCGGGATCAACTGGCACGGCTCGGACGTCGCCGACCTGGCGAACAAGGTCTACCTCAACACCGGTGAGCTGCCCAAGCCGCAGGGCTCCTCGTCCTACGACCGCGACGGCGACGGCGCGGTCACCGCCGCCGACTACAAGGACGACGACCGCGTCCACGACGCCAACGGAAACGGGGTCATCGACCCCGAGGACCTGATCGTCGCCTTCTCCGACGGCAAGGACGACGACGGCAACGGCTTCACCGACGACATCTCCGGCTGGGACTTCTACGACGACCAGAACGACCCGGCCACCTCCGACGGCACGTACGGCCACGCCAACGACCAGCTCAGGAAGGCCGGCGCGCAGACCGACAACGGCACGCTCGGCGCGGGGATCTGCCCGAAGTGCCGGCTGATGCCGATCCGGGCCGGCCAGGAGGCGCTCGACCGCACCGACGACCTCGCCGCGGCGTGGCTGTACGCGGGGCGCGCGGGCGCCAAGGTCATCGTGAGCACCACCGCGGATCTCGGCTACTCCTCCGCCATGCGCCGCGCCGTGGACAAGCTCTGGAACGACGGCGTGGTCATGGTCGAGTCCAGCAACGACTTCGACTCGACCGACCACCAGGGCGGCATGTTCTGGCCGCACGTCATCCCCGGCAACGGGCTGGTGCCCAACACCGCCGGCGTCTCGGGTCCGCTCGCCAACGCGCTGACCACGACGTACCGCGAACGCTCCAACCTGACCTCCTTCGGCGCGCACGCGATGTTCTCGGTGGCCACCATGGGCGGCTCGACGTCGGAGTCGACGCCGACGACCGGCGGGCTGTTCGGCCTGCTGCTGTCGTACGGCGCGCAGGCGGCGCAGGAGAAGAAGATCGCCTGGCCGCTGAGCAACGGCGAGGCCGTCCAGGTGATGCGGGCGACCGCGAGCGACATCGCCGACACGAGCCTCGGCTGGCCGGGCCGGCCCGGCTGGGACAGCCAGTACGGGTACGGCCGGCCGAACGTCCACGCCGCCATGGCCGCGGTGGCGAAGGGCGACATCCCCCCGGTCGCCTCGATCGAGAGCCCGGACTGGTACTCCCTCTATGACCCGGAGACGACGGCGTCCGTGCCGGTCACCGGGCACGTGGAGGCGCGGCGGGCGTCGAGCTTCCGGTACGAACTGCAGTTCGCGCCCGGCCTCGACCCGGCCGAGGGCGACTTCACCGAGGCCGGATCGGGCGACGGCAGCGGTGTCTACGACGGCAGGGTCGGCACTCTGGACCTCGCCGGGTTGCCCCAGTCGTTCTGGACGAAGGCCTACACGATGTCCGACGACAAGGCGCTGTCGGCCACCGAGCAGTACACGGTCACCCTCCGCCTGCGCGTCTGGGACGACCAGGGCCGGGTGGGCGAGGAGCGACGTACGATCGCGGTCCACCACGACGCGACCCTGCGGGCGGGCTTCCCGCAGAGGTTCGGCATCGGCGGGGAGAGCCAGCCGGCGCTGGCGGACCTCCAGGGCACCGGCCACCAGGCGATCGTGTTCGGCGACGCCGACGGCCGGGTGCACGCGATCGACGGCGTGAGCGGCAAGGAGCTGCCCGGCTGGCCCGCCACCACCGACGCGAGCCCCGCGCGGATCCCCGGCTTCGACCCCGGCCACGAGCCGATCATCGCGCCGGTCGCGGTCGGCGACCTGTTCCACGACGGACGGCAGGAGGTCGTGGCGACCAGCACCACGGGCCGTACGTACGCCTTCGACTCCTCCGGAAAGACGCTGCCCGGCTGGCCGAAGACGCTCGACACGGGCGTGAGCAAGCCGGCGATCCCCCGCCCCTCGCTGCCGTACACCCGGTTGCCGCACCAGGGCGCGACGGCCTCGCCCGTACTCGTCGACCTCGACGGCAAGCCCGGTCTGGAGATCGTGCAGGCGGGCTGGGACGGGCACGTCCACGCCTGGCACGCGGACGGCGGCGCGGTGCCCGGCTGGCCGGTGAAGGTCGCCGACCCGCCGAAGCCGGCCTCCGGCGTCGCCATCGACGACGCGAAGCTCGACGCCACCCCGGCCGTGGCCGACCTCGACGGCGATCACAAACCGGAGATCGTGGTGCGCTCGCAGCACTCCGAGAGCCCCGGCGCGGGCATCCAGCCGCTCGGCGCGAACTACGTGTACGCCTACCACGCCGACGGGTCGGCGGTCGGCGGCTGGCCGGTACGGCTGCCGTCGATCATCACCTACTACGGCAGTGCCCAGGAGTTCATCACCGAGGCGGCGGGCAGCCCCGCCGTGGCCGACGTCGACGGCGACGGCAAGGACGAGGTGGCGACCGGGCCGTCGTTCGCGGCCACCTTCCTCATCGGCGGGGACGGCAAGGTACGGAACGCGTACGGCCCGCTGAACAACCCGGCGCTCGGCCTGCTGAACGGCGACGAGAGCGTGATCCGCGCGCTGCTGGGCGGCAAGCTGCCCGCCGACGTGCCCGCCTCGTTCACCACGACCGGCACGTTCGGACGCTTCGGGACCGCCGGCCGGCTGGGGTACGCCGAGTCGGGATCGGGCGCGGTGTCGCTGATCGCGGCGCTGCTGTACCCGGGCAGCGGCAGCCCGATCGGCAACTTCGAACGCGGCTACGACGCGGTCACCGGGCTACCGGTCTCCGGCTTCCCGCACGAACGGGAGGGACTGGACTTCCTGGGCGCACCGCTGATCACCGACGTCACCGGCGATGGGAAGGCCGAGGTCGTCGACGGCGGAGACACCTCCACCGTGCACGCCTTCACCCCCTCCGGACAGGCCGCGGGCTTCCCCAAGTTCACCGGCGGCTGGACCCTGTTCTCGCCGGTCGCGGGCGACCTGGACGGAGACGGGAAGACCGACCTGGTCACCACGACCCGCGAGGGCTACCTGTTCGCCTGGAAGACCGACGGCAAGCCGGACGCCGAGTCGTGGGCCTACCACCACGACGAGTGGCGCACCGGCCGGTACGGCACGGACACCCGCCCGCCGGGCCTGCTGAAGGACCTCCAGCGCAGCGGCGCGACGGTCACCTTCACCGCCCCGGGCGACGACGGGTACACGGGCCGCGCGACGTCCTACCGCGTCACCGCCGACGGCACCACGACGACGGTCCCGGCGACCGTGGACGCGGGCGGCACGCAGAGCGTGACCGTCCCGGCCGACGCGCAGAAGGTCACCATTCAGGCCGTGGACGACGCGGGCAACCTGAGCCTCCCGGCGAGCCCCTGACGGTGAGCCGTCGCGTGCCCGGGCACCCGGCGGTCCCATCACGGGAGGTGCCCGGCCGGGGACCTCTCAGCGCTCCGGTGCGGGGGTGGCGGCGAGGACGTCCGCCAGGGCCGGGTGCACGCGGCCGGGGGCGATCGTGGTGATCGTGTAGGTGGCGACCCCGGCCACGACGAACGGGTCCTCGGCGGTCAGCCGTTCGGCGGTCCCCCGGTCGACGCCCGCCGCGACGATGGCGCCTCCCTCGGACGGAGGGACGGTCTGGCCCGAGACCAGGAAGGTGCCGTCGTGGTGATGCCGTTCGAGGAAGGCGACGTGCGCCGCGACGTACGGCCCGGCCTCTCGCTCCGATCCGGTGTAGCGCAGCGACAACAGGTGCAGCATCACGCGGTGACCTTAGCGCGGGGCGCGCGTCCGCACCTCCCCTCGTCCCGCCGTTCCTGCCGGCGGATATCCTCGATAGTTAGGTACGGAAACTAACGTTGGACCAGTGCAGGAGGGCCGGTGCCGGAACTCGCCCACCGTCGGCGAACGCTCGTCCTGGCGATCTGTTGTATGAGCCTGTTCATCGTCGGGCTCGACAGCACGATCGTCAACGTCGCCCTTCCCTCGCTCCAGCACGATCTCCACGCGCCCGTCAACGGCCTGCAGTGGACGATCGACGCCTACACGCTGGTGCTGGCGAGTCTCCTGATGCTGTCCGGTTCCACCGGCGACCGGATCGGCCGCAGGCGCACGTTCCAGACCGGCCTCGTCGTGTTCGTCGTGGGCTCGGCGCTCTGCGGCACGGCGCCGAGCCTGGGCTGGCTCGTGGCCTTCCGCGTGTTGCAGGCCGTCGGCGGGTCGATGCTCAACCCGATCGCCATGTCGATCATCACCAACACGTTCACCGAGCCGCGCGAGCGCGCCCGTGCCATCGGCATCTGGGGCGGCGTGAGCGGCGTGAGCATGGCGCTGGGCCCGATCGTCGGCGGTGCTCTCATCGACTCGGTCGGGTGGCGATCGATCTTCTGGATCAACGTGCCGGTCGGGCTGGCCGCTCTCGTGCTGACCGCCCTCTTCGTGCCGGAGTCCAAGGCGCCCCGGGCGCGCCGGCCCGACCCGGTCGGACAACTGCTCGTCATCGTCATGCTCTCGGCGCTGACCTACGCGATCATCGAGGGGCCGGGCGCCGGCTGGAGCTCGGGGAAGATCCTCGGCTTCTTCGGGCTCTCCGCGGCGGCGCTCGCCGCGCTGCTCGTGTACGAGCCCCGCCGCGCCGACCCGCTGATCGAGCTGCGGTTCTTCCGCAGCGCGCCGTTCTCCGGCGCGACGGTGATCGCGGTCAGCGCGTTCGCGGGGCTGGGCGGCTTCCTGTTCCTCAACACCCTCTACCTGCAGGACGTGCGCGGCCTGTCGCCGTTGCTCGCCGGCCTGTACGTCCTGCCCATCGCGGCGATGACGATGGTGCTCGCTCCTCTGTCCGGCCGGCTCGTCGGCAGCCGGGGACCGCGTCCCTCACTGCTCGTCGCGGGGGTCTGCCTGGCCGCCGGGGGCGTCCTGCTCTCCGGCCTGACCACCGATACGCCCACCGGCCTGCTGATCACCGCGTACTTCGTCTTCGGCGCCGGGATGGCGATGGTCAACGCCCCGATCACCAACACGGCGATGGCCGGGATGCCCCGCGACCAGGCCGGCGTCGCCGCCGCGACGGCCTCCACGAGCCGCCAGGTCGGTCAGTCTCTCGGCGTCGCCCTCGCCGGTTCGCTGGTGAGTTCCGGGATCCACGGATCGTTCCGGGCGGGCTTCGCCTCGGCGAGTCACGCCGGCTGGTGGCTCGTGACGGCGTACGGCCTCGTCGTCCTCGTACTCGGCATGGTCACGACCGGACGCTGGGCCCGCGCCACCGCGGCACGTGCCGCCGAGCGGTTCGCCACCGACGACGTGGCACAGGTCGCCGCGGGACCGCTCGCCCGGCGGTGACGGTGCACTCTCACGCCGGACCGGTGAGGGCGTCCTCCTCGGCCGGCGTCGCCGCTCTCTCACCGGCCGCGGGACGGCGGCCGATGGCGAGCGCGAGCAGCGCGGCGGCCACGCACAGGGCCGCGGTGGCCCAGAAGATGTCGGCGTACTCCGTGTGCAGGGCCGCCTTGACCGCGGCCAGGTACGCGGCGAGACGGCGGGCGAACTCCGCCCGGCTCATCCCGATCGGCAGCGGCGTCGTCAGACGCGCGGTCAGCGTCTGG
>NZ_JBHLZP010000407.1:0-317 GCF_042429965.1 Actinoallomurus acaciae | reverse complement strand
TGCGGGCCACCACGACGGCGGCCGACGCGCGGGAGTGCTGTGCGGCGGGGACCGAGCGCAGCGCCACCGACGACAGCGGCGCGATCACCAGCCCGAGCCCGAACCCGGCGATCACCAGGTCGGCGTCCACCCGCGGCACGGTGAACAGGGCGAGGTCATAGCCCAGCCCCTGGGCCCGCAACGGCCAGGCGGCGATCCGCGCGTACCCGGCCGCGGCGACGAGCATGCCCGCGAAGATCAGCCAGCGCTCGCCGAGACGGCGCGCCTGCACGCCGCCCGCGACCGCGGCGACCGCCAGCGGCACGAGGAAGCGGGCC
>NZ_JBHLZP010000406.1:0-9354 GCF_042429965.1 Actinoallomurus acaciae | reverse complement strand
CTCTGGAACGTCCTGTCGATGAGCCTCCGGCAGCGCCTCGTGCCGCCGGAGATCCTCGGCCGGGTCAACGCGGCGAGCCGGACCCTGTCGATGACGGCGGCACCGCTGGGCGCGCTGGCCGGCGGCTGGATCGCCCACGCTCTCGGGCTGCGGGCACCGCTCTGGGCCAGCGGGATCGCCCTCGCCGTGCTCACGCCGTTCGCCGTACGGCTGTGGCGCCCGCGCTCCAGCGGAGGAGCCGCGGGTCTCTCCCGCCCGGCCGGGGAATAGCGGCGGCCTGGGGCCGTCGCCGACCTGGGGCGCCGTGCGTCCCTCGACCGGTCCGAGGTCGTACCGGAACGGCGGGTTCTTCGTGGCGTGAGTCGGACCTCGCCGACGTGTTCGACTGGCGTGGATGAAGGGCGGCCTGGCTTCATTCAGGTTGACATTCGTTCGCGTCAACGGTTCTACTGATGACCGTGTCCACTGCTATGGAGACCGAAGCTATTCCTTCCACAACAGTCAACTCCCCGGCCATGACACTCCGGACACACGTGGACTCCGCCCGCGTCGGCCCGGTGACCGTGGCCCGGATTCGCGGCGGCTCCCCTCACCCCTCGTGCGAGGTGCGCCGCGTCATCTCCGCCGAGCGCGGCCGGTTCGCGGTGACGCTGTACCGGAGCGGGACGGCGTGCGGGGCACAGGGCGGCCGCCCCTTCCAGGCGAGCGCCGGCGACCTCGTCGTCCTCGACACCGGCAGGCCGTACGAACTCTCGGTGGCCGGCGCGTCCGACATCGTGGCGATCGAACTGCCGCACGGCATGCTGGGCGCGAACACCGACCTCGTCGGCCGCTACGTCGCCACCCCACAGCGGTGCGACCGGGGCGCGTGGGCGGTCCTCGCCGCCTTCCTGTCGGGCCTCGCCGACCGCATCAACGGACTGACGGACATAGCCGACATCCACCTGGCGGACGCGCTGGTCTCCCTGATCGTCGCGGCCTTCGCGGAGCCGGCCCCGGAGCCGGCGGACGTCGGCGAGGAGCTGACCGACCGGATCCTCGCCCACGCTCTCGCGAACCTGGCCGACCCCGCCCTGTCCGTGGATTCCGTCGCCCGGCGCCACGGCATCTCCCCGCGCTACCTCCACCAGCTGTTCCGGCGGCGCGGCCTCACGTTCGCCGCCTGGGTCAGGCGGGAACGGCTCATCCGCATCCGCCGGGACCTCCTGGACCCCGCGCTCGCCACCCGCACCACCGCGGCGATCGCCGCCCACTGGGGGATACAGGACCACGGACACCTCAGCCGGGCTCTCAAGAGGGAGTTCGGCCTGACCGCGGCCGGGCTCCGCCTCATCGCACGGGGCGACCGGCAGAGCGCCTGACCTCCCGGCACCCGCGGAACACAGGCGGAACGGCGTACGGCGACCATCGGAGGTGGCCACGGCCGTCAAGGAGATCTCCAGCATCGCCGCGAAAACGGTCGTGGGCGGCGGGAAGTCGGCCCTGTCGACGGGCCTCACCATGCCCATCACCAGCCTGATCGACCAGGCGTTCGGCAAGCAGGCCCCAGGGAGTGCGGAAAAGCTGAAGGAAATGGCCGGGAGCGCGTTCGCCGGCTCGTTCGCCGGCTTGTTCGGCGGTTCGGCGACGAGCGCGGCGAAGGCACTGCGCGCGCTCAGCAGCGAGGGCGGCCCCGCCTCCGGACGGCTCGCGACACTCGCCGCGATGCTGGACGGCGACTCGAGCCATTTCTCCCAGGTGAACAGCGAGATCGGGCAGCTCATCCAGAACGGGACGATCAGTCCGGCCCAGCTCCTCTCGGCCGCCCTCGGCGCGAGACTCGAGGCGGCGGCGAAGAAGGCGGTCGGCGAGTAGCCGCGCCGAAACGGCGCACGAAGTGGGTCGCCACGTGCCCGGGATCAGTTGCTCACGGGCCGATAGCAGAGGAGTACGACTCCGGAGCTGAACGTCGTGGCGCCGATGAGGCGCATCCGGACCGGTGACCGGCCGTCCTGGATCGGGCGCAGCCCCTCGCCCCAGACCACGGGGTGAAGCCAGAACCTGACCTCGTCGATCAGCCCGTGGCCGGCCAGGTGGTGGGCCAGTTCGCCGAAGCCGTACGAGAGAAGAGTGCCCGGCAGCTCCCGCTTGAGTTCGGCGACACGCTCCAGAACGTCACCCTTGATCAGGGTGGAGTTCCAGGTGAGCGGCCCCTGGAGGGTTCGTGAGGCGACGTGCTTCGGCAGGCTGTTGATCCGGTCGGCCAGCCCGCCGGGTTCTCCGGTCATCTTCGGCCATACCGAGCTGAAGACCTCATACGTCTCCCGGCCGAGCAGGAGCGCGTCGGCGGCGCGCAACTGGTCGGCACCATACTGCTCGGACTCGAGTTCGGGATCGAACCACTGGTTGTTCTGGTCCATGACGGCGTCGGCCGTCATCTGTGCCGACACGATCAATCTGCCCACGATGACATCACTTCCCGGATTTGAGATCGGTGAGGAGTTCGGTCAGGCGTTCCGCGGAGTCGCGGACGCCTCGTTCCATGCCCTGGGCGACGATGCGGTCGCGGTCCTCGACCGACGGGAAGCTCGACACCGAGCGAACCGTCGTCCGGCCGTCGTCGTCCTCGAACGTGTAGGTGTCCAGTGAGACGCGCCCCGGAGCGCCCTCGTACTCGAAGGTCTGCACCATGCCGTCCGGGCTCGGCGTGCCGTGGAAGATCCCGTGGAATCCGTGGAGGTGACCTTCGGCGTCTTCGCCGACGTAGCGCCACCGGCCGCCGTCACGCGCTTCGTACCGCTCGACGGTCATCGTGTGATCGCGGGGACCGAGCCACCGGCTCAGCAGCTCCGGCTCGGTGTAGGCACGGAACACCAGGTCCCGTGGGGCGTCGAACCGGCGCGTGATGACGATCTGCGGAATGCCGGGCGGCGCGGTGATCAGCGTGTCGTTCATGAGCCCTGTTCTCTCGTCGGGTCCGCGTCGTCGATGCCCTGGTCTCGCAGCGTGGCGAGGAGTTCGTCGAGTCGTTCGTGACTCTGCTCCCAGAAATGTCGGTACGCGGCCAGCCAGGCGGTCGCATCGTGCAGGGGCTCGGCCTCGAGATGGCTGAGCCGCGCGGTCGCGCGGCGGGAGCGGGAGATGAGCCCCGCCCTCTCGAGCACCTTCAGGTGCTGGGAGATGGCCGGTTGCGAGATCCCGTGCGGCGCGGCGAGCTCCCCGACGGTGGCGTCACCTTCACTCAGCCGCGCGAGGATCGCGCGCCGGGTGGGGTCGGCGAGTGCCCCGAAGACGAGGCTGAGCGAGTCCGCAGGCATCAATAACCTTTTCCTTCTAGAAGGAAGTTGTTATGAAGCTAGCCGGATTTCCCGCCCTGGTCAAGGGCGGTACCGCCGGAGAACGACGTCGACGGCCTGGGTCCAGGACGCCGCGCCTTCGGTGTGCGGTGGCCGCGGCGGGACGACGGCCGGTGTACGGCGCCGCCGGACGCCGCATCGGGCGGGCGCGGATCCTCGAAGCGACGTTGAAATGTCGCGGCGAACGGATTCGCGGACTCTAGGCTGGGGCCCTTCTCAACCGGGAGGTCGGGATGTGGGCAGCCGCAGGAGTCGGCCTGGCCGTGGCCGGATGCGCCGTGCTGTGGGCGAGGCGTGCTCTGGTGCTGGTCACGGTCACCGGCGACAGCATGGAGCCGACGCTGCGCGCGGGTGACCGGGTGCTGGTGCGCCGTCGCCGGGCGCGTTGGCTGGCACGTGGCGACGTCGTGGTACTGGCCCCGCCGCGGACCCGGGTGCGGACCGGCGATCGCTGGCGGGTCCCCTCCGAGGGGTGGAACATCAAACGGGTGGCCGCGCTGCCCGGTGACGTGGTTCCGGACGGCGTGCCCGACCCCGACGGCACCGGCCTGGTCCCTCCGGGCACGCTCGTGGTGCTCAGCGACAACCCCATCGGCGTCGACTCCCGGCTGTGGGGCCCGTACCCGGCCGGAGGGGTGATCGGTACGCCGGTACGGCCGAGGGAGGCCGTGGCCGCCGGGAGCCGCGCGTGAGCTACCTGGTGCTGGGCTGCCGCGGGGTGCTGGCCGGGACCTTCCTGGTGTCGCTGTTCGGGAAGGTGCGCGGCCCGGCGGCGTACCGCGCGTTCGTCCGCGCCACCGGACGCCTCCTGTCCGTGTCCGGGCGGGCCGGGCGCGTGCTCGCCGCGCTCACGGTCGCCGCCGAGTGCCTCGTGGTCGTCGCGCTGGTGGCGCCCGCCGCGGTCGGCTTCGCCGCCGCGATCGGGCTGCTGTGCGCGTTCAGCGGCGCGCTGGTCCGCGCCCTGCGCCGTGGTGAGGACGCCGGCTGTCACTGTTTCGGCGCGTCCACCACACCGGTCGGCGTCCATCATGTGGTCCGCAACCTGGTGCTCGTCGCGATGGCGGGCGTGGGGCTCGTCGTCGAGGTGTGGGCGCATCCGGGCGGATACCGGCTCGCGGGGGTCGCGGTCACCGCGCCGGCGGTGGTGGCCTGCGTGCTCCTCGTCACCCGCCTGGACGACCTGGTCGCGCTGTTCCGGATCGCCTGACCGCCCCGCCGGATCGTTTCAATCATCGGCGAAGCTTCGGGCGGCGGCGGAAACGGCGCGGTTACGATCATCGCGCTCGTCACCCCGGAGGTCGCCATGCCGTTTCTCGTCGCCGCCGTCGTACTCCTCGCGGTGCTGTGCCTGCTGAACATGATGATCACGTTCGCGGTGCTGCGGCGTCTCCGCTCGCATGAGGAGCGGCTCGCGGCGCGGCCGGCGGGCCGGTCGTCCGGCGTGGACGCGCTGGTCGGACGGGAACTCCCGGAGTTCGACGCGACCAGCACCGCCGGAGCCGCGGTCTCGCGGTCGGACCTGCTCGGCCGGGCCCGCGTGCTGGGGGTCTTCTCCGCGACCTGCGAGCCCTGCCACGAACAGGCACGGGCGTTCGCCGAGCTCGACGACCCCGGCCGGGTGGCCCTGGTCACCGACGTACGCGGGCGCGAGGACGTGCTGCGCCGGTTCGTCCCCGACCTGGGCGACACACCGACGATCATTCTCGAGCCCGACAGCGGACCGCTGGCCGGTGAGCTCGGCGTCAGCACGTTCCCCACCCTTCTGCGGCTGGATGAGGACGGCCGCGTGGTCCAGGCCGGGAACGCGCTGTCGCAGCTGGCGTCGCCGGTTCATGTTCGAGCCTGACGGCGGCCCGGTCGGCGCGCGGGAGCTGTTCCGCCGGTCGCGGGACGCCTGGCGGGTGTGCCGGCAGAGCGGTCGCCTGCTCGTCACGGCGCAGGTCGTCCTCGCCCTGGTCGCGGGGCTGTCGTCCTCCACGGTGACCTGGTTCACCAAGGTCCTCGTCGACGGGCTGGTGCAGCACCGGCCGTCCGCCGTCCTGATCACCGCGGTGGGCGGCCTGGCCGGCGCCGGCCTGGTCGCGGCCGTCCAGCCGCGCGTGGCCGAGTACCTCAAGGCGCAGCTCAACCGGCGCGTGACGCTGACGATGAACGACCGGCTGTTCACGGCGGTCAACGGCTTCCAGGGGCTGAGCCGGTTCGAGAACCCCGCGATCCTGGACCGGATTCGTGCCGCCCAGCAGAGCACCTCCAGCGCGGTCGAGCCGACCACCACGGGGATGTTCTCCGCCGGCCAGGACGTCATCGCGCTGGGCGGCCTGCTCGTCACGGTCTCGCTGATCGCGCCGGTGATGACCGTGGTGATCGTCATGTCGGCGATACCGGTCCTGTTCGCGCAGCTGTCGCTGTCGCGTCGGTACGTCCGGACGCTGGCCACCCTGGCGTCGCGAGGCCGGCGCCAGGTCCTGTTCAGCTCGCTGACCAGCGATGTGCGCGCCGTCAAGGAGGTCCGCCTGCTGGGGCTGGGCACCTTCTTCAAGCACCGCATGCTGGCCGAACTGGTCGCCGCGAACGACGCGCAGCAGGAGCTGGACCGCCGGCAGTTGCGCGTGCAGTCGCTGCTCTCGCTGCTGTCCGCGCTGATCTCGGCCGGCGGGCTGCTCTGGGCGGTGTGGAGCGCGTACGACGGGCGGCTCTCGATCGGCTCGGTGTCCGCCTTCGCCGCGGCCGTGGCCGCCGCGCAGGCCTCGCTGGGCGGGCTGGTCGCCAAGCTGACCGGCGCGCACCGGGCGCTGCTGACGCTCGGGTACTACTTCGACGTCGTCCGCATGGCGCCGGACCTTCCGCAGGCGGCGGGGGACGCGCGGCTCCCGGACCTGCGGTACGGCATCGACCTGCGCGACGTGTGGTTCCGCTACGACGAGGACCATCCGTGGGTGCTGCGCGGGCTCGACCTGCACATCCCCGCCGGACGGGCGGTCGCCCTGGTCGGCCTCAACGGCGCGGGCAAGAGCACTCTGGTCAAGCTGCTGTGCCGGTTCTACGACCCGACCCGCGGCGCCATCCTGTGGGACGGTGTGGACATCCGCGCGGTCCCGGTCGCGGAGCTGCGGCGCCGCCTCGGGGTCCTGTTCCAGGACTTCATGCAGTACGACCTGACCGCCGGCGAGAACGTGGGCGTCGGCGACCTGCCGAATCTGGACGACCCGCGCCGGGTCTCCGGCGCGGCGCGGGCGGCCGGCGTCCACGACAAGCTCGCCTCGCTGCCGAACGGGTACGACACGATGCTGAGCCGGGTCTTCTTCCGGGAGGCCGACAAGACGGACCCGGACAAGGGCGTCATGCTGTCCGGCGGCCAGTGGCAGCGGGTGGCCCTCGCGCGCGCCTTCATGCGCGAGGGGCGTGACCTGCTGATCCTGGACGAGCCGAGCTCGGGCCTGGACGCCGAGGCCGAACACCGGATCCACAACCGGCTGCGCGAGCACCGCGCCGGCCGTACGAGCGTGCTGATCTCACATCGGATGAGCGCGGTACGGGAGGCCGACCGGATCGTGGTCCTGGCCGACGGGCGGATCGCCGAGCTGGGCGACCACGAGACGCTGATGCGGCACGGGGGCCACTACGAGCGGCTGTTCTCACTCCAGGCCGCGGGATACGACCGGCCGGGCGTCCCCGGGCACCGGTAGGCCGTCATCGCGGCCCGGCCCGGAACGCCCGGCGGTACGCGCCCGGCGTCGTGCCCAGGGCGCCCAGGAAGCGCCGGCGAAGGTTGGTGGCCGAGGAGAGACCGACACGGCGGGCGATGGCGTCCAAGGGGAGGTCGGATGACTCCAGGAGGTCCCGGGCCGTGGCGATCCGCTGGGCGAGCAGCCACTGCCCCGGGCTGGTGCCGAGCTGGTCGGCGAACCGCCGGCTGAGGGTACGCACGGAGACGCCCGCGTGCGCGGCCATCGGTGGTCACCGGCTCGCCGAGCCTCGCGGTGACCCACTCCAGCAACGGCGCGAGCGTGCCGTCGAACTGTTCGGGGTGCGGCGGGGCCGAGTACTGCAGCTGCCCGCCCTCGCGGTGGGGCGGCATGACCATGGTCCGTGCGATGTGCGCGGCGTACCGGGCCCCCTGGTCGCTGCGGACCAGGTGCATGCACAGGTCGATGCCGGCCCCTGCGCCGGCGCTGGTGGCCACGTCACCGTGGTCCACGTACAGCACATCCGGGTCGACCCGGATGTGCGGGAAGCGCGCGGCGAGCCTGTCCGCCAGCGCCCAGTGGGTGGTCGCCTCCCGTCCGTCCAGCAGGCCGGCGTACGCCAGTGCGAAGGCGCCGGAGCAGATGCTGACCATCCGCGTTCCGTGGGCGTGCGCGCGGCGCAACGCCCGGACGACCGCGGGTGAGGGCGGATCCTCGGTGGGCAGCCAGCCCGGGACGACCACCGTGTCCGCGCGGTCGAACGCGTCCAGCCCGTCGGTCACGAGCATGTCGTACCCGGCGCGCGTCGCGACCGGGCCGGGGCGCTCCGCGCACACGCCGAAGGCGTACCGCGTCGGCAGCTCGGGCCGTTCGATCCCGAACACCTGGGCCGCGCAGGCGAGTTCGAAGGTCGACTGCGGCGGGCGGACGAGCGCCACTACTCGGTGCATGGCCGAAAAGTACCGCATGATGTCTTTCCTGACACTCGGCGGTACGGTCGGCCGGCCGTCAGGCTGGCCCCATGACGACAGAACAGAACGCGCCTGCCTACGTCTGGTCCACCGTCCAGGACGCCCCGATCCGTGAGGTCTTCCCGGGCATCCGCCTGCGCCCGCTGTGGCGCGGGGACGACGGTGCGAGGGCCTATGTGCTGGAGATGGACGCGAACACCTGCTGGGAGGGCATCGACGTCCACGAACCGGGGCCCGAGGAGGTCTTCGTGGTCTCCGGCGTCTTCAACGACGGCGACCGGGACTACCCGGCCGGCTCCTTCATCCACGCCGCCGAGGGCACTTCGCACGTGCCCCAGACGACGACGGGCTGCACGCTGTTCCTCTTCTACCCCGAAGGCTGACCCAAGGACCATCAAGAGATCGATGGCGTCGGCCGGTCGTCGACCGCACTCGGCGCCTCTCGTCGTCCCGGGGCCGCGAGGTGCCTCAGCAGCAGTTGTGGCAGACGCCCCAGATGTCACCGCGGCAGGGGTCCTCGCACAGCAGGTCGGATCCCTGCCCGTCCCGGTCGCACCAGCAGTACGGCGCGCAGGCGTCGGCCTTGGCCTCCATGCGGGGCACGAAGGCGGTGAGCATGCGGTCTCCGACCTGCCGGGCCACGCCGATCATCTTCGTCATCATCGGGCGTCGATTCCTTCCGCTGTCGATGAAAAGCATTGGGAACAAAGAGAGCCTAGGTCGACGTGAATGAGATATCGATCATTTAAGAATCGACTGAAATAAGCGTAGTGACGGCTCGCTTTCGAGTCGAAATACTCTAGGCCCTTGAGGGGGGCGGCATCGGTCATTTATGAAATGGTTGAAATGACTCGCTCGGGGCAGACTGACCAGGTGGGCGTTCCGTCGAGAGAGAGCGTGGAGCGATGGCCGACGACCAGCCCCTGCGTCCCGGACGGTGGCCGCTGCGCACCGTGCCCCGAGGGCGGTGGTCGGCGCAGACCCCGACCGCCGACGACGCCGACCCGGCGCTCATCGCGGCGGCGTTGAAGCGTGCGCTGGCACGACCGTCGGGCAACTGGTTCGTGGTGGCGTCGAGCCGTGTCGTACGCACCGACCGCCCGCTCGGCACGAAGGTCGCGGGCCGGGAGGTCGTCCTGTGGCGTGACCGCACGGGACGGCCGGTGGCCGGTCCGGGTGCCTGCCCGCACCTCGGCGCGCCGCTCGCCGAGGGACGCGTCATCGACGGCTGCCTGACGTGCCGCTGGCACGGCCTGCGCCTGCCCGCCGAGGGCACCGAGGAGTGGCGCACCCTGCCCGCGTACGACGACGGGGTGCTCGTCTGGGTGCGCCACGACCGGGTCGGCGGCGAGACCCCGCTCG
>NZ_JBHLZP010000405.1:0-7307 GCF_042429965.1 Actinoallomurus acaciae | reverse complement strand
GTCGGCCAGCGTCGCCGCCGCGTCGAGCAGGTGCTCACAGTTGTCCAGCACCAGGATCAGCCGCTTGGTGGCCAGCGCGTCGGCGAGCCGGTCCGGCCGCGCGGGCGGCGCCCCGTCGACGGCGACCCGCACCCAGGGCGTCCCGGCGGAGGCGACACGGTCGGCGATCTCATCGATCAGGAGCGGAGGGGTGATCGGCCGGATGCGCACCCCGCCATCCTGCCCGCAGGCCCGGGGCCGCCTGGGTACATACCCCGGGTGAGGAGTCCTCGAAGGGGATGAGACCGATGTCGATCCAGTTGAACCACACCATCGTCGCGGCCCGTGACAAGGCGGCCTCCGCGGAGTTCACGGCCGGCGTCCTGGGCCTGGATGTCGGGGCGCCGTTCGGCCCGTTCCTGCCGGTCCAGACGGCCAACGGGGTCACGCTGGACTTCATGGAGGTCCAGCCGGACCGGATCGTGCCGCAGCACTACGCGTTCCTGGTGTCGGACGAGGAGTTCGACGCGATCTTCCGGCGCATCCAGGACGCCGGGATCCACTACTACGCCGACCCCGCCCACCACGAGGAGGGGAGGATCAACCACCGCGACGGCGGCCGAGGCGCGTACTTCGACGACCCGAACGGCCACAACCTGGAGATCCTCACCCGACCATACGGCAGCGGCGGCTGATCCACGGCGGCCCCGCGCCGCCGGACGAGGACGGGGCGCCCGGTGATCACCGGACGCCCCATCGATGACCGCACTCGCTCACGCGGTCGAGCAGAAGGCGTCCACGGCCGTGTTCCACTCCGCGTCCGTGGCGTCGGTCTTCAGCAGGTGGTACTCGTTGTCGGCCACCACGACCTGGCGTTCGCCGTCCGCGCTGCTGATCCAGGTGCTCGTGTAGCCGAGGACCTCGCCCGTGTGCGTGTACACCTCGCCGCACCTGTGGGTGTCGACCCGCCCCACCCCGAGCGCGTAGTCGGTGAAACCGCCCACCGTCTCGAGTTCCCGCTGCTGAGCCGGGGGCAGCAGACGGCCGGAGAACAGCGCCCGGTCGAAGTTCGCCAGATCGTCCATCGTGGACACGATCGCGCCCGCCGCGCCGAGCGCCTGGACGTTGGAGAAGGAGATGTCCCGGATGAGTTCGTAGCCGTGCAGCCAGTTGCCGTAGAGCTTGGGGTCGGTGGACGGGAAGGTGGTGTTCGTGAGGTCGAGCGGTTTGATGATCCGGTTCGTCACCTCGGTCGCCGGGTCGTTCCCGGTCACCGCCTTGATGACCATGCCGGCGAGAATGTAATTCGTGTTCGAGTACGCGAACTCGTCAAGCGGTGGTTTCGAGGTTCCGAGGTCGACCAGCTGTTGCGGATCCCAACGCCGGCCGGGATTCAGATCCGCGGCGTACTCGGCCCCGAATCCCGTATCCCCGAGGTAGTCGGGGATACGGCTGGTGTGGTTGAGCAGCTGCCTGATGGTGATCTTCTTGCCGTCGTTGCCGTTCTTGTTCACCACGCCGGGCAGCCACTTGTCCACGGTGTCGTCGAGCGAGAGCCGGTGCTCGGCCTCCAGTTGCAGCAGTACGGTGGAGGTGAACTGCTTGGTGTTGCTGCCGATGCGAAACTGCGCCTTCGGATCCGCCGGCACCCGCATGAACATGTCTCCATAGCCCGCGTGGGCGTAGTCGACCTTGCCGCCGTCGCGGACCATTCCGATGACGCCGGGCAGTTTGTTGTCCGACTGCATTTTCGCCACGCCTGCCTGCAGGACCTCACCCGGCGTCTGCGGCTGCCGCTCCTGCGCGGCGGCCACACCCGCCGCGCCCGTCGCGCCGATCAGAACGGAAAGGACAATGACCGTGCGGGTGCCGACTCGCCAGAATCTCAACCTGAATCCACCTTCGTGATCGGCCGTTTACATTGCGCAAAGAAATTAGCCGAGGCCGATTAAATCGGAATCAAGCGATGATTACAGCGGCGAGCTGCCACAACACTACGCGGCACGATTTCCTGCCGGCGGTGGCGCGCGGAGACTCCGACGCTCGTGGCGTCCACGACGGTGGCCGGACCGTGACGGAGCCCGGCGTCCAGCGCTCGTACGTTCAGGAGTTCGCTAGACCGCCTGGCCGCCGCGGCGGCGGGAGAGTTCCTGGCCGACGGCGAAGAGCAGCCAGCCGAACGCCGTGGCGTCGTCGATCACGCCGATCGGCAGCAGGAAGTCCGGGATGAAGTCGATCGGTGACACGATGTAGATCACCGCGATGACCATCGCGATGATCTTGCCCTTGCTCGTGCGGTAGACCCGGTCCCGGCCGCCGGCGACCCGCCGGCGGCTGCCGCGGCGCAGGCGCAGCAGGCCCGCGATGAGGACCAGGGCCCCGACGATCATCACGATGACGCCGACCGTGCCGACGCCGACGCCCCCCACGTCGCCGTGGACGGCGAAGGCCAGGATCGCGCCGACGAACAGCGCGAGAACGCCGGGAAGGATCATCTGATCTCCTCCGTACTCGGGGGTCCCACGCGGAGTATGTCCCGCCTGACCGCTTTCATTCGCCTGCGGGACCGGGCTTCCCCTACCCGGTCGCGCACGAGAGCCTGGGGCCACGTAGTTTCGGACCGAACGCGTGGTTTGGAGTTGACATGACCCTGGACCTGGTATCGATTCGCGCAGCGTACCCGGCGTTGCGCGATGGCCATGCCTACCTGGACGGAGCGGCGGGCACGCAGGTTCCCGAGTCCGTGATATCCGCGATCGCGGGCGCGTACGAGGGCGGCATCGGCAACGTCGGCGGCGCCTTCCCGGCCAGCGCCCGCTCCGACGCCATCGTCGAGGCCGCCCGCCGGGCCGTCGCCGACCTGGTCGGCGGTGATCCGCGCGGCGTCGTCCTCGGGCCCAACATGACCACACTGACCTACCGTTTCGCGTACGCGCTCTCCCGTACCTGGCGTACCGGCGACGAGATCGTGCTGTCCCGCCTGGACCACGACGCGAACGTACGGCCCTGGGTGCAGGCCGCCGAGCGCGCCGGCGCCACCGTCCGCTGGGCCGAGGTCGACCTGCCCGCCGGTGAGCTGCCGGCCGAGCAGTACGACACGCTCCTCGGAGACCGCACCCGCCTCGTCGCCGTCACCGCCGCCAGCAACATCCTCGGCACCATGCCCGACGTCGCGGCGATCACCAGGCGCGCCCACGACGCCGGCGCGCTCACCTACGTCGACGGCGTGCACGCCACCCCGCACACCCCCGTCGACGTGACCGCGTTCGGCGCCGACTTCTACGCGACCAGCGCGTACAAGTGGTCCGGGCCGCACATCGGCGCCGTCGTCGCCGCGCCGGCCCTGCTGGAGACCATCCGGCCCGACAAGCTCGCGTCCGCCACCGACGACGTGCCCGAGCGCTTCGAGACCGGCACCGCGCCGTTCGCCGACCTCGCGGGCGTGACCGCCGCCGTCGACCACCTGGCCGGACTGGACTCCGGCGCCGCCGGCACCCGCCGGGAGCGCGTCCTCGCCTCGATGGCCGCGGTCGAGACGCATGTGCAGGCCGAACTCGTCCACCTGCTCGACGGCCTGGCCGCCCTGCCCGGCGTACGGCTCATCGGCGCTCCCCGGCGCCGTACCGCCACGGTCTACTTCACCGTCGACGGGCACACGCCCCGCGCGGTCGCCGAGCACCTCGCCTCACGCGGGGTGAACGTCTGGAACGGGCACAACTACGCGTGGGAGCTCACCGCGGCGCTGGGCATCCGTGACCAGGGCAGCGCCGTACGCGCCGGGCTCGTGCACTACAACGACCGGTCCGACGTCGAACGGCTGCTGGCGGCCGTATCAGAATTGCGTTGACCATCCATCCCGACAGCGGTCAGTGAGGACACCGATGACGTACACCGTCGATTCCGGCAACCTGGAGCGCGCCCGCGCGCTGCTCGCCGGCCACCCCGTGGTTGACGGGCACAACGACCTTCCGTGGGCGCTGCGCGAGCAGTCCGGATACGACCTCGACGCGTGCGACGTCGCCGCCGACCAGACCGGCCGCCTGCACACCGACCTCGCCCGCCTGCGCGCGGGCGGGGTGGGCGCGCAGTTCTGGTCCGTGTACGTGCCCGCGGAGCTGCGGGGCGACCACGCGGTCAGTGCGACGCTCGAACAGATCGACTGCGTCCGTGCCCTCGCCGCGCGCTACCCGGACCACCTGCGCATCGCCCTGACCGCCGACGACGTGGAGGCGGCGTGGGCGGACGGCCGGATCGCGTCGCTGATGGGCGCCGAGGGCGGCCACTCGATCGACAACTCGCTGGCCACGCTGCGCGCCCTGTACGCGCTGGGCGTCCGCTACATGACGCTGACGCACAACGACAACGTGGCCTGGGCGGACTCGGCCACCGACGAGCCGGCCGCGCACGGCCTCACCCGCTTCGGCGAGGAGGTCGTCCGCGAGATGAACCGGCTGGGCATGCTCGTCGACCTCTCCCACGTGGCGCCCGACACCATGCGGGACGCCCTGCGGGTCAGCCGGGCACCGGTGATCTTCTCGCACTCGTCCTCGCGCGCCGTCTGCGACCACCCGCGCAACATCCCGGACGACGTGCTGGAGTCCCTGGCGGCAGGCGGCGGAGTCGCGATGGCGACGTTCGTGCCGAAGTTCGTGCTGCCGGAGGCCATCGTGTGGACCAAGGCCGTCGACGCGCACGTCGAGGCCGCCGGCTTCAACCGCTTCGACACGAGCCCTGAGGCGACGAAGGCGCGGACGGAGTTCGAGACCGCCAACCCGCGGCCGGTCGCGACCCCGGCGACGGTGGCCGACCACCTCGACCACATGCGCGAGGTGGCCGGCATCGACCACCTCGGCATCGGCGGCGACTTCGACGGCACCCCCTTCACTCCGGACGGCCTGTCCGACGTGTCGGGGTACCCGAACCTGATCGCCGAACTGCTCGGCCGTGGCTGGTCCGAGGCGGACCTGGCCAAGCTCACCTGGGGCAACGCCGTACGCGTCCTGCGCGCCGCCGAGGACACGGCCCGCGACCTGAGCCGTACGGAGGCACCGTCGATCGCGACGATCGAGCAACTGGACGGCTGAGGGAACCCGATTCGCGGCTGCGCCGTCTGATGGTCATCGACGGCGATTAAATATGTTGCCCTCACGGCGAGGGTTCTTATGATGGAAACATCGAAAGCGACGGGAGAGGAGGAAACGCGAATGAATACCTCGCACTGGCGGCAGATGTCGCAGGGCACGCGATATGAGCTGCTGCATGTCCTCCTCACGGGAGCCTCGGGATAGGCCACGCCTGTCGCTTGTGGGCCGCCCGGAGGACACCGTCCCGGGCGGCCCTTTTCATGAGTACGACACGTCTATGGGTGAGCCAACGGTTAGGCGGCCGGTTTCCAAGTCCGGCGAGAAGCGGGTTCGACTCCTGCCACCCATGCTTTTCCCTTCCCTTCGGTCGGGGAATGCGTTTTGACAACTCCACAGCGGAAGACATTTACTCGCGGCGGTCTTTCCGGATTCCCGGCCGCCGCGCCCAGCCTCTGTAGCTCAGTGGACAGAGCGCCCGCCCGCGGAGCGGGAGGCCCCAGGTTCGAGTCCTGGCGGAGGTGCGGAGCGCGCATCGCGCGCTGTCATTCCCTGGTCGTCCAACCGGCAGGACACGCGACTCTGACTCGCGCGATCGAGGTTCAAATCCTTGCCAGGGAGCGAGGCCGCCGCACACGGCTTGTGACCCCGCTTTCGTACCGCGGGTGGCCCGGGTCGGCACCGGGTGGCGGCTCTTTCGTCAAGCGCTCGTGGCCCAACTGGCAGAGGCACCGGCCCGAGGAGCCGGAGGTGCGGGTTCGAGTCCCGCCGAGCGTACGCAGGATCATCAGGCCGCCATGGCCCAACCGGTAGAGGCGTCGCGTTCAGAACGCGAAGGTTCAAGGTTCGAATCCTTGTGGCGGTACGCGAGAGACGACCGGGCCGTCCCGACGGGGGCGACGGCCCGGTCATCGACGCAAGGGAAAGGGAAGGTTGGCGGAGTCCGGTATCGCGCCCGTTTCGAAAACGGAGGCCAGGGTCGCACCTGCGGGGGTTCGAATCCCTCACCTTCCGCCGATAAGAGTCGCCGCCAGTGGCGGCGGCGCGCAGCGCAGTAGGGGAGTCAGGCCGTCCCCACCGGTCTCATAAGCCGGCGATCGTGGGTTCGAATCCCACCTGCGCGACTGATCCGGTGTCATTCAACGGCAGGATGCGCGGCCGTTAACCGCGACATGCTGGTTCGATCCCAGCCACCGGAGCCAGACCCTCGTAGCTCAGCGGACAGAGCGCCCGCCTCCGGAGCGGTAGGCCGCCGGTTCGAGTCCGGCCGAGGGTGCGTCACGACCGGTAGCTCATCGGTAGAGCGGCGCCTTCACACGGCGCGCGTGGCAGGTTCGACTCCTGCCCGGTCGACCGCGTCCCGTGGGAGGGGACGCCTTGGTGATCATGGTGTAACGGAGGCACGCCGGGTTGTGGCCCCGGAAGAGGCGGGTTCGAATCCCCCTGTTCACCCTGCGCATGGGCCTGGTCATGGGTGAGACCAAGCGGCTGTAAACCGCCCGCTTCGCGCTGTGCAGGTTCGACTCCTGCCCCATGCACGATGTCTTCCGCTGTGGAGATCTCACAGCTGCGGCGGCAGGCCGAAGAGCGGGAACAGCCGGTCGACGTCCAGGAAGTAGTTGAGGCGGATCAACCGGTCGTCGCGGAACTCCAGGATGTGCAGGGAGAACGGCTCGTGGCGCCCGCCCGGGCCGCTGGGGCGGTACTGCCCGAACGCGGGGGAGCCGTTGGCCGTCACCGGCAGCAGCCGGGAGCCCCGGCACTCGATGCCCGGCCCGCTCCACCACTCGCGCATCCGGGCGGGGCCCCGGACCCACATGTCGTACGGCGGCATCGACTGGGTGGCGTCCTCGTGCAGCAGTGCGACGAGCGCGTCGAGGTCATAGCGTTCGAAGGCGTCGCAGTAGCGCGCCACCAGGGAACGCTGCGCGGCGTCCAGCGGCTGAAGGTCGGAGGAGTCGGTTGTCAGGCCGAGGCCGTCGAGCGTCGCGCGGGCGCGCTGAAGGGCGCTGTTGACCGAGGCCGGTGAGGTGTCGAGCAGTTCGGCGACCTCGTTCGCCCGCCAGCGCAGGACCTCCCGCAGGATCAGCACCGTCCGCTGGCGGGGCGGCAGGTGCTGCAGCGCCGCGACGAACGCCAGGCGGACGGTCTCGCGCGAGACCGCCTCGTCGGCGGGGTCCCCGCCACCGCCCGGCAGGACGCGGGCGCCGGGCACCGGCTCGACCCAGGCCGACTCGGCGAGCGGCG
>NZ_JBHLZP010000404.1:0-7311 GCF_042429965.1 Actinoallomurus acaciae | reverse complement strand
GACCCGCGCCGTACGGCGGCCTGCGCCGGCCGTCCGGCGCGATCGTGCGCACGGCGTCCTCGTCCGGCGCGAGCGGGCCGGGCCGGAAGGGCGGCGGTCCACGCTGCACCGACTCGGCCCGGTCCTGGCGGTTCGTCCGGTCCCAGAACTCCACCGCGTACCCCGCGTCGTCCACGCCCGCCGGGACGTACCACGAGCACTCGATCCCCGTACGGTCCGGCGCGAGCGGCCGCAGGCGATGCATCGTCACGTAGTCCGGGTGCAGCGAGATCAGCAGCCCGAAGTAGTGCACCCGCCGGCGTTCGGCGCCCGGGACGAACGCCCCGCCGGAGCGGCCGTCGAGCGTCATCGTCTCGGCGTGCTCGCGCAGGTCCGTCGAGCCGCCCACCCAGGCGCCGGGCAGGGCGTTGTCGTCGCCGCTCGCAGGCGGGGACACCGCGCACAGCTCCGGATGGATGAGCGGGCAGTGGTAGCACTCGTGGTAGTTCTCGACGATCACCTTCCAGTTCGCCCGCACGTCGTACTCGTGCCGCGCCGCGAGCGCGAGACGCTCTGGTCCGTACGGCTCGACCAGCGTCGTCAGCGCGCCCGCGCGCTCGGTGAACGGCCGGTGGCATTGACGAACGCCCAGCCCATGCCGGACCGCCATCGGCGGCGGGACCAGGTCGTACCCGGTGACCTTGAGGCCCGGGGCGCCGCGCAGGCCGCCGTCGAGCCGGTACGCCCACGCGTGGTACGGGCAGACGAACAGGCCGCGGTCCGACGTGCGGCCCTCGGCCAGTGGCTAGTGGCCCCGGTGCCGGCAGGTGTCGGCGAGGGCGCCCTCCGGCGTGAGCAGCACGGGGACGTCCCCCGCGACCACCGAACGCCGGGTGACACCGACCGGCAGCAGCTCGCCGGCGCGTCCCGGGCAGGTCCACGTGCCGGCGAACAGGTGACGCCGCTCCCAGGCGAGCAACTCCGGCGCGGTGTACGCGGCCGCGGGAGGCATCGTCGCCTCGCCGAACGGCATGAGCGCCCCAGCCGGTTCGGCCTCGGGCATCGGCGCGGGCGGCCAGGACCTCCGGCCGCTCATGCCGCGGCTCCGGGCCGGGATAGTGTCGGCGCGTGGCTCGGCTGACGGTGGACGACCGGCGTGCGGAGATCCTGCGCGCCACCGTGGCGCAGATCGCCGAGCGCGGCGTGGCGACGATCCGCGTGGCGGACGTCGCGACCACTCTCGGGGTCAGCACAGCGCTGGTCTTCTACCACTTCCGCTCCAAGGACCGGCTCGTCGCCGAGGCGTTCGCCTACGCGGCGCGCCGCGACCTCGACCGGCTGGCCGACGTCGCAGGGTCCGGTGGCACGGCCCGGCAGCGTCTGGTGCGTGCGCTGCGGCTCTACCACCCCAGCGGGTCGGCCGCGCCGGGCTGGCGTCTCTGGATCGACGGCTGGTCGACCGCGCTCCGCGAGCCCGAGCTGCGCCGGGTGTGCCGACGGCTCGACCTGCGCTGGCGCGACACGATCGCCGGACTGATCGCGGAAGGTGTCACGACGGGGGAGTTCACCTGCCCCGACCCGGAGGCCGCCGCCTGGCGCATCACGGCTCTCATCGACGGGCTCTCGGTACAGACGACGGTGCATCGCGGCGTGCTCACCCGGCGCAAGGCCGAGGCCTGGGCGTACGAACAGGCCGCCCGCGAGCTCGGCGTCACCACTCTCGCCTAGAGCCTGTCCTCAAAGCCACATGAGCAGGGTGGCCAGGTCGATCATGCCTTGGTAGGAAAGGGCGGTCTTGTCATAGCGGGTGGCGATGGCGCGGTATTGCTTGAGGCGGCCGAAGCAGCGTTCAACGACGTTACGCCGCCGGTAGATGTGTCGGTCGAAGGCGGGTGGCCGGCCGCCGTGTGAGCCGCGGCGCAGGCGGCCGGCTTGCTGGTCGCGTCGCTCGGGAATGCCGCGGCGGCGTAGGTAGGTGCGGATGGCCCGGGAGCTGTAGCCCTTGTCGGCGATCACCCGCACGGGCCGTCTCCAGGGTCGTCCCGGTCGCCGCTGTGGGTGTCGTGGGATGCAGATACCGGCCATGACCTGCTCGAACATGGTGCAGTCGTTGATGTTTCCGCCGGTCAAGACGATCGGCAACGGCCGGCCATGGCCGTCACAGGCGAGATGGATCCTTGTCGTGGTACCGCCCCGGGACCGGCCGATAGCGTGATCATCTGGTTCGGTCTGCCCTGCGAGGGTGGAAGACCGGCGCCGGGCTCCGGCGGCGTGCTGATGGGCGCGCACGATGGAGGAGTCCACCGACACCTCCCGGTCCAGTTCATCGATCGCCTCGGCGATCACCTGTGCCCGGCTGACCAGCATCGTGAGCGTGCCGTTGCGGGACCAGCGCCAAACCGGTTGTAGACGGTCTTCCACGGCCCGTACCGCTCGGGCAGATCCCGCCAGGCCACCCCGGCCTTGGCCTTGAACAACATTCCGTTGATCACCCGCCGGTCATCCACCCGTGGACGACCAGCAGCACCCGACGGCGGCAGCAACGGTTCGATCGCCTGCCACTGCTCATCACTCAGCTCATGCCTACGCACCACAAACCAAGATCAAACCAGATCAACCCGACCAGCTTTGAGGACAGGCTCTAGCGCCGGTCTCAACGCCCGCGCGGCGCTCGCTGTGGCCGGGGGGCGCCGGGACAGGCCCTGGCGTCATCGGCGTCTCCGGCGGTCCCTGAGCACCTGGCGTACGACGTTGCGGCCGGGCACTCCCGTGACGCCTCCGCCGCCGTGCGTTGCCGAGCCGGCCTGGTAGAGGCCCTTGATCGGCGTGCGCAGGTCGGCGTAGCCGGCCGCGGGCCGCGCGTGGAACATCTGGCCCGGCGTCAGCTCGCCGTGGAAGATGTTCCCGCCGACCAGGTTGTACTCGTGCTCCATGTCGTACGGGCCGATCACCTGGCGGTGCAGCACCGAGGACGTGAAGCCCGGCGCGACCGCCTCCATCCGCGCGACCACCCGGTCGGCGTAGGCCTCCAGCTCGTCCTGCGGCTGTGTCGCGTGCCAGGTGTGCGGCACCCACTGGGTGAACATCGAGACGATGTGGTGGCCCTCGGGCGCGAGGGAGTCATCGAACACGCTGGGGATGCAGACGTCGGCGAACGGCAGCGCCGCGGGGCGTCCGGCGACCGCGTCCTGGAAGGCGCCCTCGACGTCGTCCAGCGACTCGGCCAGCACGATCGTGCCGCCGTGCGCCTCGGGGTCGAACCCGTCGACGCCGCGGAACTCCGGCAGCCGGTCCACGGCCAGGTTGATCTTGACGGTGCCGCTGCGGGTCTTCCAGCGCTCGATGTCGGCGACGAAGTCCTCGGGCAGGTCGCGGCGGTCGAGCAGCCGCAGGAACGAGATGGCCGGGTGCGCGGTCGTGACGACGGTGTGCGCGGACAGCTCTTCGCCGGACTCCAGCGTGACCCCGGTGACGCGCCCGCCGGAGACGCCGATTCGGGCCACCGGGGCCGATGTGCGGATCTCCGCGCCGAACCCGCGCGCCGCCCCGGCCAGAGCCTTGGTCACTCCGCCCATCCCGCCGCGCGGAAAACCCCACTTGGTCTCGCCGACGTGGTGGTGCAGCATGACGTACGCGGTGCCGGCCGAGCGCGGGCCCGCCCACGTGCCGATCACCCCGCTCACCGAGAGCACGCCGCGCATCGCGTCGGAGTCGAAGTGGTCCTCGACCAGGTCGGCGATGCTGTCGGTGAGGACCCGGGTGACGTCGACCGCCGAGCGCACGTTGACCCCCCGCAGGCTGCGCAGCAGCCCGGCCTGGGCGATGAGGTCGGCCGGCCGGCGCGAGCCCAGCTTGGGCGGGATCTGGTCGAGCAGCGGGCCGAGGATGCCGCCCAGCTCGCCCATCCAGGCGTCCCAGCGCTCGTACGCCGCGGCGTCCTTGGAGGAGAACCGCTCGATCTCCTCCCGGCGGCGTGCCGGGTCGTCCGGCAGCCGCAGATTGCCGCCGTCGGCGCGCGGCGCGAAGTAGGGCCCCTGCGGGTAGACGTGGTAGCCGTGCCGGTCCAGCCGCAGGTCGCGGACCAGAGCGGGCGGCAGCAGGCTCACCACGTACGACAGGGACGTGACCGTGTAGTCGGGGCCGAACGGGTGCTCGCTGACCGCCGCGCCGCCCACCACCTCGCGCGCCTCGCAGACGCACACCTTCAGGCCGGTCTTCGCGAGGTAAGCGGCGGCGACGAGGCCGTTGTGCCCGCCGCCGATCACCAGGACGTCGTACACGGGCGGCTCCTTACTGATTCGCCGGTCAGCGTCGATCGTGCCTCGCGACGCCGGGGGAGGCAAGGGGGCGGCCCGCCGATCGGACCGCCCGCCGAGCCCGGGTGCCCGGCACGTGGAACGGCACACCGACGCCGGGCCCGGGCCACACGAGCCGCGGCACGCCCCCGCAGGAGGTCAGGCCAGCGTCCGGCAGAGGTTCTCCACGTTCGCGTGGAGGTGCGGGAGATCGCGAGTGCCGTCCGGCGCGACCGTGTACCGGAACCGGCCGTGCACGATGTATTCGCCGGACGGGTAGGCCGTGTTGCCGATCGGGACGCCGATGGCCGCGCCTCCGTCGAAGTACCAGGCGGACCCGCCGTTCTCCCTGTTCTCGAGCCGGCCGTAGCCGGACACGTCGCGGACGGCCGATTCGCCGTTGCTCGTGTTGGTGAAGCGGATCACGAGTGGTCCGCGGAACTCCTGGATCCTCGGCGAGCCGTCCGGGAAGGTCGCGTCGGTCCGCACCTCCTCTTCGTCCTGGACGATGTCGCCGTGGACGGTGAAGGAGCATCGGCCGACGGCGTCGAAGGGCTGGGTGCGGTACGGCACCCAGCCTCCCTCGCCGCCGGTGGCCCCGGCGACCGGGGCGGCCAGGACAACGGTGATTCCGGCGACGAAGACGATGGTGGATAGTCTGCGCATTGCCTGCCTTTCGGGAGAGCCTTCCGCGCATCGTCGTCTCGCCCGTCCCGGGGGCGCCATGGTTTAGACCCAGGGCGAAAGGTCGCGAGAGTGCTTCGACTGCGCTTCACCGCCGAGGACCTGATGAACGTCCGGTTCGCCGACCGGCCGGCCCCGCTGCTGGAGCTGGGAATGGCGGTCGCCACCTATCAGCGCCACGACGCCGTGTTCGCGGGCTGGACCCGCCGTACGCGCCTGCCGGGTGAGGCGCGGGCGCTGCTGGAGCTGATCCCGCCCGATGCGAGAGGGCCGCTGTTCCTCGACCCGTACAGCGAGGGTCTGGAGGAGGGCCTGGAGACGGTCCTGTCCACGCCGCCGGGCTACGCGCGGTCCGAGCTCATGCGCACGACCCGGCCGACGCCGTGGACCACGGGCCTGGCGCGCCGCGACCGCGAGGCGTGGCGGCTCCTCGAGGGCGCCTTGCGCCGGGCGTACGACGCGGTGATCGCGCCGGACCGGGAGCGGGTCCGCGCGAGCTTCGACGCCGATCTCGCCTGGCGGCGGACGCATCTCGCCGAGCGGGGCGTGGCGGCGACTCTGGCGAGCCTCTACCCCGGTTCACGCTGGAACGGCACCACCCTGGAGGTCGAGGTGCCCGCGGACTCCGTGCACGCGCCGGCCGGCCGCGGCCTGACGCTGATGCCGTCGGCGTTCTGGACCGGCCGGCCGATGATCGGCCGGCACTCCGACGGGTCGATGCTACTGCTCTACCCCGCGCTCACCCCCTTGCCCCTGGTCGACACCGGGGCGCGCGACGCGCTCGCGCCGCTGCTCGGCCGCACCCGCGCGGCGATCCTGTCCCTGGTCACCGAGGGACGGACGACGAGCGAGCTCGCGACCGAGCTGGGCGTCAGCGCGGCGTCCGTGTCGGCGCACACCAAGACCCTGCGCGGCGCGGGCCTGATCGTCACGCTCCGTACGGGCAAGGCGGTGAACCACGTGGCGACGCCGCTGGGAATGCGCCTGCTGCGGGAGCACTGAGCCGCGGGCCCGGCCCTCACGCGGGTCAGCGGTCGACCGGCCGCCACACGGACCGGTCGCCGTCTCGGTGGACACGGCCGAACACCACGTCGGCGAAATGGACGCCGAAGCCGACGGTGTCCGGCTCCGCCAGTTCGGCGACAAGACGCCGGCGCTGCCGCGCGGCCGATTCGGGGTCGAGATCGACGACGGCCGGCCATTCCGGGTGGCCCACCTGGATCGGCGAGTGCATGGCGTCACCGAAGGCGATCAGCCGGCGGCCGCCACCGCTGATGACGTAACTCGTGTGCCCGGCGGTGTGGCCGGGCGTGAGCAGCACGCGCACGCCGGGGAAGACCTCCTGGCCGTCGGTCACGGTGCGCACACGTGGCGCCATGACCTGGAGGATCTCGTCTGTGACGCCGCGTGTTCGGAGGCGGTCGCGCTGCGCCCACTCGGTCTCGGCGACCAGATGGTCCGAGCCGGCGAACGGCGGCCGGTCGCGGCCGGGGGCGGACTGCCACGCCCAGCCGATGTGGTCGAGATGCAGATGGGTGAAGGCCACCGCTTCGATCTCCGCCGGTGCGCGACCGAGCGCGGCCAGGTTGTCCAGCAGCGCGCCGCCGTGGATGGCCCCGCGCGGTCCGCCGGGCTGTGCCGGAACCGACCGGGGGCCGAACCCCGTGTCGATCAGCAGTGCGCGGTCGCCGCGCTCCACCAGCAGCGCTCCGACGCCGGCCACCAGTTCGCCCGCGTCGTTCAGGTACTCGGGGTGGGCGGTCCACACCTCGTCGGTGGTGCCGGGGAACCAGGCGCGCGGGTCGAGCCCCACCGCCCCGTCCGGCACGTAGGTCAACGTCAGGTCACCGAGCCGAAGTGAGCGCGCCGTCGACGGCCGCAGCAGCCGCTCGTCATGGCCTGTCGCGGAATTCGTCATGATTCCTCGCCTGTGTGATTCGGATATCGGGCACGTCCGGCCGCGCGTGGCGGCGGGGACCCCTGGTGTCCAGTCCACTCCCGTCGTCTCCGGCGAACCAGGGGCAGCCCGAGCACGCAGCGATCACGAATCGTGATCGTCGGCCGCCGCCTCCCGGCAGGCGGCCAGCAACGGGCGGACCCGGCCGGGGTCGGCGGCGTCGCGCACCGCCAGCACGGTCGGCAGCGAAAGCGCGTCCGGCGAGCGCACCGGAAGGAACGTCACCCGGCCGCCGCGCAGCCGGCGGGCGTGCCCGGCGTACAGCACCGTCCACCCGGGCGCACCCGCGCCCAGCGCGGCCAGGGTGTCCTGGAGGGAGCCGTGCGACGGGCCGAGAACGGGCTCGAACCCCGCGTCCCGGCACGCGCCCATGACCAGATCGACCAGTGAGGGGTT
>NZ_JBHLZP010000403.1:0-13402 GCF_042429965.1 Actinoallomurus acaciae | reverse complement strand
TTCCCGGATCTCAGACCGGCCTCGGCGAGAGCGCCGGGTGGCCGTCGACCGCGCGCCGGGCGCGGTCGACGCCACAGGGCCCGGGCGGGCCGAACCCGGCGCGATCGCCGCGCCGGTCAGGTCTCGTCGGCGGCGATCTCCAACGCATGGGCCAGGTCGTCGGGGTAGGGGCTCTCGAACTCCACCCAGTGCCCCTCGGTCGGATGATCGAACCCCAGCCGCACCGCGTGCAGCCACTGCCGCCGCAGCCCCAGCCGCGCCGCCAGCGTCGGGTCGGCGCCGTACGCGAAATCGCCCGCGCACGGGTGGCGTACGGCGGACATGTGCACCCGGATCTGGTGGGTGCGGCCGGTCTCGAGCTTGATGTCGAGCAGGCTGACCGCGCGGAACGCCTCGATCGTGTCGTAGTGCGTCACCGAGGGCCGCCCGCCCGCGACCACGGCGAACCGGCCGTCACCGGAGGGATGCCGGTCGATGGGCGCGTCGATCGTGCCCCGCAGCGGATCCGGATGCCCCTGGACGAGCGCCTGGTAGCGCTTGTCCACCGTGCGCTCCTTGAAGGCGCGCTTCAGCACGGAGTAGGCCAGCTCGCTCTTGGCCACGACCATCGCGCCGGTGGTGTTGGCGTCGAGGCGGTGGACGATGCCCTGGCGCTCGGCGGCGCCGCTGGTCGCGATCGTGTGGCCGGAGCCGAGCAGCCCCTCCAGCACGGTGGGCCCCGTCCAGCCGGGGGTCGGGTGGGCGGCGACGCCGATCGGCTTGTTCACCACCACGATGTCGGCGTCCTCGTACAGAATCGTCATGCCCGGCACCGGTTCGGGCCGCGGCTTCGGCGCGGCCGGCGGGGCGGGCAGGGTGACCTCGAGCCACGAACCCGCCTGCATGCGGTCGGACTTGGCGCCGGCCTGGCCGTCGACGAGCACGTCACCGGCGGCGATCACCTCGGCGGCGCGCGTGCGCGAGAGCCCGAACAACCGTGCGAGCGCCGCGTCGAGGCGCTCGCCCTCCAGCCCGTCGGGCACGGGCAGACTGCGATGCTCGGCCATCAGCGCTTGGCGTCCGGTCGGGCGCCGCCGCTCTGGTCGTCACCAGCGACCGGGACGTCCTGCGCCTCCGCGGTCACGTCCGGCTCCGCGGTCACGTCCGGCTCGGCGGTCTCATCGGGCTTGCCGGACTTGTCGTCGCGCTGCACCGTACCGTCCACCTGCAGGCCCCGTGAGGCGAGCAGGACGGCCAGCACACCGCCGCAGACGATCGAGGCGTCGGCCAGGTTGAACACCGGCCAGTGCGGCAGCTCGATCCAGTCGACCACGTGTCCGCGGAACACCCCGGGCGAACGGAACAGGCGGTCGACGAAGTTGCCCAGCGCGCCGCCGAGCAGCAGGCCGAGCGTGACGGCCCACGGCAGGCTGCGCAGCCGCCGCGCATAGCGAAGGATGGCCACGACCACGCCGGCCGCGATCACGGTCAACACCAGCGTCTGGCCGGTCGCGATGTTGAAGGCGGCACCACCGTTGCGGATCACCCGCAAGGTCAGCAGCCCGCCGACCAGCTCGATGGGCTGCGGCCGATCGGGCAGCGTCGCCACCACGATCGCCTTGCTGATCGCGTCGAGCGCGAGCGTGGCGATCGCGATGGCGACGAGCACGCCGATACGCCGCGGCCGGGCGCCGGCGTCTTGCCCTGGGTTCATGGCGTCGCTCAGCGACGCTCCTCTCTCTGTTTGCATATCACGCATAGGGTCGCACGCGGGAAGGCCTGCAGGCGCGCCTTCCCGATCGGCTGTCCGCAGGACTCGCACACACCATAGGTGCCCTGGCCGATCCGGTCGACCGCACGCTCGTTCTGGGCGAGCAGATCCCGTGCGTTGTAGGTGAGCGCCATCTCGTGCTCACGCTCGAACGTCTTGGCGCCCGCGTCGGCCTGGTCGTCGCCGGCCCCCTCCGTCACATCGTTCATCCGCTCGGCGATCTGCGACTCGGCCGCGGCGATCTCCGAACGCAGAGCCGTCATCTCCAGTTCCAGCCGGTCACGTACGTCGGCGAGCTCGCCCGCCGTCCAGTGACCTTCCCCCTGGCGGACCGGCAACCGCTTGGCGGTCGCCGGGGAGATCTTCCGTCCCGTCGCGGACGCGCGGCGTGTGCCGGTGCGTGTCGCGCGAGGCGCCTCAGCCGTGGGATTCCTATCCTTCGGGCCGGCAGTGCCGTCCATAGTCGGGCCCCCCTTGCGCCGATCATCTCTGGCAGTGCGGGAAGCATAGGTCGCGCGTCATCGAGACGGCAAATGACCAGGTCTTATAACACGCCGCATATGTCCTAATACACACGGTTAGCAAAGCCCACACAGACCGGCGGCTTACCCAAACTTGACGTGGGACGCCGGTCCGGACGCCGTCGTTCACCTACTAAACCCCCGATTTTACGCCGATCACCGGCCCGGACATCGCCGGGCGCCCGGGATCATGGACGGCGCGGGGCCTGGTCGGGAAGAACTCATCACCCCCCGTGCGTTATCGTCGCTATCGGCAAGGCGTTGATGGGGACACCTGCCGCCGTACGCAGCCATGAGCGACCCGGAGACGGTGTGAGTCCGGGGGCGTGCCCGGCGATCTGATCACCCCGTAGCCGCCGGCAGAACGGTCGTCACGACCCAGTAGATCCGGCCGCCGAGCATGAATGAGCGGGTCGCTCCCATCCAGGGCGGCCAAGGAGGGTGGTACCGCGGGGCCCACGTGCCTCGTCCCTCCGGTCCACGTGTCCATTCCGTGTCGCCGGAGGAGTCCCATGGCCGAAGAGCTGCGAGCGCGCCGGATGCGCGCTCTGCCCAACCAGGTCGACCTGCCCGCGCTGGAGCGCGAGGTGCTCACGCGCTGGCGCGAGGGCAAGGTCTTCGAGCGTTCCCTCGAGCAGACCGCCGCCGGAGACCCCTGGGTGTTCTACGAGGGCCCGCCGACCGCCAACGGCATGCCCGGCGTGCACCACGTCGAGGCGCGGGTGTTCAAGGACCTGTTCCCCCGGTTCAAGACCATGAAGGGCTTCAGCGTCCGCCGCAAGGCCGGCTGGGACTGCCACGGCCTGCCGGTCGAGGTGGCCGTCGAGCGCGAGCTGGGCCTGTCCGGCAAGAAGGACATCGAGGAGTACGGCGTCGCCGAGTTCAACGCCCGGTGCCGCGAGTCGGTGCTCCGCCACGTCGACGCGTTCGAGGCGATGACCGAGCGCATGGGCTACTGGGTGGATCTCGCCCAGGCGTACCGCACGATGGACCCCGAGTACGTCGAGTCCGTCTGGTGGTCGCTCAAGGTCATCTTCGACAAGGGCCTGCTGGTCCGCGACCACCGCATCAGCCCGTACTGCCCGCGCTGCGGCACGCCGCTGTCCGACCACGAGCTCGGCCAGCCGGGCGGCTATGAGACCGTGACCGACCCGACGGTGACCGTGCGCCTCCCGCTCGCCGAGGGGCCGCTCGAGGGCACCGACCTGCTCGTGTGGACCACGACGCCCTGGACCCTCGTCTCCAACACCGCCGTGGCCGTCCACCCGGACGTGACGTACGTGGTCGCGGCGCGCTCCGGCGAGCCCGGCCGCGTGATCGTCGCCGAGCCGCTGTTCGCCCGCGTCCTCGGCGAGGGCTGGCACATCGTCTCCCGCCACTCCGGGTCCGAGCTGGCCGGCACCGCCTACCGGCCCCCGTTCGACCTGGTGGAGGTGCCGGACGCCCACCGGGTGCTGACCGCCGACTTCGTCACCACCGAGGACGGCACCGGCCTGGTGCACCTGGCGCCCGCGTTCGGCGCCGACGACTTCAACGCCTGCCGCGCCGCCGGGCTGCCCGTCGTCAACCCGATCAAGCCGGACGGCCACTTCGACCTCGCCGTGCCGCTCGTGGGCGGCGTCTTCTTCCGCGACGCCAACCCGCGCCTCGTCGAGGAGCTGAGGGAACGCGGCCGGCTCTTCCGCGCCGAGGACTACGAGCACAGCTACCCGCACTGCTGGCGGTGCCACACGCCGCTCCTGTACTACGCGCTGCCCGCCTGGTACATCCGGACGACCGCGATCAAGGACCGGCTGCTGGAGGAGAACGAGGCCACCAACTGGTTCCCCGAGACGATCAAGGAAGGCCGGTACGGCGAGTGGCTCCGCAACAACGTCGACTGGTCGCTGTCGCGCAGCCGCTACTGGGGCACTCCCCTGCCGCTGTGGCTCTGCGACGCGGACCATGTGACGTGCGTGGGATCGCTGAAGGAGCTCGGCGAGCTGGCCGGTGAGGACCTGAGCACGCTCGACCCGCACCGCCCGTTCGTCGACGACGTCACCTTCGCCTGCCCCGAGTGCGGCGAGGAGGCCCGGCGCGTACCCGACGTCATCGACGCGTGGTACGACTCCGGCTCGATGCCGTTCGCCCAGTGGGGCGCCCCGCACCGGCAGCGGGAGACGTTCGAGGCGTCCTATCCCGCGCAGTACGTCTGCGAGGCGATCGACCAGACCCGCGGCTGGTTCTACTCCCTGATGGCGATCGGCACGCTGGTCTTCGACCGCTCGTCGTATGAGAACGTCGTCTGCCTCGGGCACATCCTCGCCGAGGACGGCCGCAAGATGAGCAAGCACCTCGGCAACGTCCTGGAGCCGATCCCGCTCATGGACAGGCACGGCGCCGACGCGCTGCGCTGGTACATGGCGGCGGCCGGCCAGCCGTGGGCGGCCCGGCGGGTCGGCGACGCGGCGCTGGAGGAGATCGTCCGCAAGGTGCTCCTGACGTACTGGAACACCGTCTCCTTCTTCGTCCTCTACGCGAACGCCTCGGACTGGACGACCGAGACGCCCGCGCCGGCGCCCGCGGACCGTCCGCTGCTGGACCGCTGGGTGCTCGCCGAACTGCACCGCACCGTACGCGAGGTCGACCAGGCGCTGGAGGGCTTCGACACGACGGCGGCCGGGAAGCGGCTCGCCGAGTTCATCGACGACCTGTCCAACTGGTACGTCCGCCGTTCCCGCCGCCGGTTCTGGGAGGGCCCGGAGGGCGGGCCGGCCAACGCCGCCGCCTTCGCGACCCTGTACGAATGCCTGGAGACGCTGACCCGGCTCATGGCACCGATGGCCCCGTTCCTGACCGACTACGTGTGGGACGTCCTGCGGCGGGACGACGCTCCGGACTCGGTGCACCTGGCGAGCTGGCCCACGGTGGACGAGACGCTGGTCGACCCGTCCCTGAGCGAGCAGATGGCGCTCGTACGGCGGCTGGTCGAACTGGGCCGCGCGGCGCGGGCCTCCTCCGCCGTCCGTACGCGCCAGCCGCTCGGCCGCGCCCTGGTCGGCGCGCCGGGCTGGGACCCGCTGCCCGCGGAGCTCCGCTCGCAGATCGCCGACGAGCTGAACGTCCAGGGGTTCGACACCCTGGCCTCCATCGGCCGCGACCTCGTCGAGTACGTCGTCAAGCCGAACTTCCGTGAGCTCGGCAAGCGGTTCGGCAAGCAGACGCCGCAGGTCGCCCAGGCCATCACGGCCGCCGAGCCCGCCGCCCTCACCCACGCGCTGCGCGAGTCCCTCACCGCGACGGTCGAGGCGGCCGAGGTCGGCAAGGTCGAACTGGCCCCGTCCGACGTGATCGTCACCGAGCGGCCGCTGAGCGGCTGGGCGGTCGAGAGCGCCGCCGGGGAGACGATCGGGCTGGACCTGACCGTCACGCCGGAACTCCGCCGCGCCGGCCTCGCCCGCGAGGTGATCCGCCTGGTCCAGGACGCCCGCAAGAACGCCGGCCTGGAGATCACCGACCGGATCGAGCTGTGGTGGCGCACCACGGACGCCGACCTGGACGAGGCGCTGACCGAACACGGCGCCGAGGTGGCGGGCGAGGTCCTGGCGAACGCCTGGCACGACGACGAGCCGGAGGAGGAACTGCCGGCGAACCGGGACGACGGCCTGCGGCTGACCTTCTGGCTGCGCAGGGCGTCCTGACGCTCAGGGCGGGGCCGCCGGCGCGGCCCCGCCCCCGTCACGTTCGCCTCCTAGGGCGTGTTTCAAAGTCCCGCCGTCCGGGAGACTCGCCGTCCGGGAGACTCCCCGCCCTCCCAGGGGGCGCCGACCCCACTTCCATTGTCAAGCCACCCCACACACCAAAGAAAGACCACACCCACGGCTGTGGAAAACCCACGACCCAACCACTTCGAGACAGGCCCTAGCCGCGTCGGCGGCGGCGCAGCTCGCGCTGCTGGTCGCGGAACTCGCGGTGGATCTCGCGCTGTTTCTCGCGGAACTCGCGGTGGATGCGGCGCTGCTCGTCGTGGAGCGTGTGGTGGTCCGCCTTGCCGGACAGGTCGGTGCCGTCCGCGGTCCGGCGCTTCACGTCCACACCGCCGAGCAGGTTGAGTCCGGTGAGCCGGACCACCGGGGCGTCCGCGTCGACCGTGTCATCCGGCGGCAGCGACGTGCCGCCGAGGACCGCGGCGATCGAGTTCACCACGCGTACGCCCGGCGGAACGGTGAGCTGCACGCCGCCCAGGATGTTGACGATGTTGATCGTGACCTCACGCTGCGACAGCACCGCCTGCCGGAGGTCGAGCTGGACGCCGCCGAACACCGCGACCACGTTGGTCTGGGGTTCGATCAGCCAGCGTCCCCGGCGATCGGCACCGCTGAAGATCGCGACGATGTTCGGCGTGCCGGACTGGGGCGGGGGCAGGTCGTCCCGGACGGCCGGTCCGGTCTCCGGCAGGCGCACACCGCCGGTCGCCGGCAGGTCCTCCACGATCGGCGCCAGCTCGGCGTACGTCTTCGCCTGGTAGACCGCGTCGAGGCGTTCGGCGTGCTCCTCGGCCGTCAGACGCCCCTCGGCCAGTGCCTCACGCAGTTGTTCGGCGACCCGATCACGGTCGGAGTCGGAGGCGCGCATACGTGAGGGGTCAGGCTCGGAAGGCTTTTCTGAGAGCTCCACAGGGGCATCATTGCGTACGAGGCAGGAAGAGCCAACGTGGAGTTGTCTTCGGTGTGCGGCGCTCTCTTCGGCGGGCCTCGATATCCGGTTGCCGGTGGCCGCGGGGGCCGTTAGCGTCCGCGGCCGTGGACACCCTCCGTACCGACCGGCAGCTTCGGCTGATCGCCGAAGTGCTCACGACGAGTGCGGAGTGCGGCGTCCCGCTGTGGCTCCGGGGCGGCTGGGCGATGGACCTCTTCCTCGGCGAGGTGACACGGGACCACCGCGACATCGACTGGTTCGCCTGGGCCGATGACGCGGAGCGTCTGAGCGCGGAGCTGACCCGGCGGGGGTACCGGCGGGTGGCGGGCCTACCGCCGGAGCAGCAGATCGACATGGTCAAGGACGGGGAGGACCTGAGCTTCAACCTGCTCCGCCGCGACGAGTCGGACCGCGTCGTGGTCGGAGGCGGCCCGTGGGCGGGCGCACCCTGGCCGCAGGACCTGCTGGAGCCCCACACCGGCCGCATCGGGAGTCTCTCCGCCCCGATCATCGCCCCTCGCGCGCAGATCGAGATCAAGCAGATGATGCCGATCTGGGTACCGGGCAGCCCACGCCGCCCGAAGGACACCGAGGACATCGCCCGCATCCGAGCGGCCCTCGCCTCGGCCCGACCCCCGAGACCCGGCACGTAGGGCCCCGGCGCGACCGAGCACACACCGGCACACCGGCCCGGCGCCGGACCGGTCCCGCCACCCACGCACCGTAAACGCCAACGATGTCACCCGCTCCCGAGTGCCCCTACTTCGGCCCGAGCCCCCAAGACCCAGCGCATAGAGCCCCGGTACGACCAAACACACACCGGCCCGGTACACGACCCACGCGCCGCGTCCCGGACGCCAACAACGTCGCCCGCTCCCAAACGGCCCTCCCCCGCACCTGGGTCCTGCGGCCCGAACCACCCGGGCGCTAAGGGCGCAGCGTTTCTTCGTGACCGGGTCGCGCGGGCATGCCGATCCGGTGCTGTGTCGTGGCCGTGGTTTCGCGTATACGAAAGGACCCGGCAGGGCCGGGTCCTTTGTGGTGTGGGCGAACTCAGTAAGAGTCGTCCGCAGAGTCCTTGTCGGGCTGGCACACCAGGCAGGGGGTGCAGCCGCGGTCCTTCGCCTCCGCGCGGGTCAGTGACTCCAGATCATCGGCGTCTTCCGCGATGTCCTCGATGAGGGCGCAGTTGGGGCGGTGGTAACGCTTGGTGCCGCTCAGGATGCGGACGAGCGAGGCATCCGATGTCACGTCCGCGTCGGCGGGCTCGGCGGCATCGGGCTCGGCGTCGGCGGCCGGCTCCGGGGTGTCGTCCTCGGCGTCGGTCGCGGAGTCGCCGGTGTCGGAATCGCCGGTGTCGGCCGGTTCTTCGGCGGGCTCCTCGTCGGCCTCGGGCTCCTCGGCGGACTGGCCGGTCTCGGCCACCTCCGTCTCGGCCGAATCCGTGTCCTCCTGGGCCTCTGCCGCCGGCTCGTGCTCCGTCTCGGGCGGCTGCTCCTCCGTCTTAAAGTCCTCGGCCGCGTCCGGCTCCTCGGCGGGCTCCGGCTCTGGCTCCGACGGCGCCGATTCGGCGGCCTCGGGCTCGGCGACAGAGTCCTCGGGCTCGGCGGGCTCCTCGGAGCGGGCCGCGTCGTCCTCGGCGGGCGTCTCGCCCGTGGTCACGGCATCAGTGGTCGCGGCGTCACCGGTCGTGTCGTCGGTGGTCGTGTCGTCGGTGGTCGCGGCGTCGCTCCGGTCCAGCGGCTCGAAGAACGACCGGCTGCGCGCCTGCGGTCGTTCAGCGGCCGGCTCGGACGGCGTCTCGGCGACCTCCGCCGGTGCCTCGGCCTCGTCGAGGGTGTCGCCCTCGGGTGTCTCGGTGAGCTCGGCCGCCGCGGGGGACTCGGCAGCGGGCGCGGTCTCATCGTCGTCCAGCCGGGTGACGGGCAGATCCGTGCGCGTCACCGATGCCGGGTCATCGTCCCTGGGGCGGGTGAGTTCGGCGGTGTCCGCCACGGTCTTCAGGGACTCGGTGGTGCCGGCGTCCTCAGGGGACGCGGGTGTCTCGACGGCGGGCTCGGTCTCCGTGACCGCCGCTCGTGCCGCCAGTGCCGTGTCGGGGAGACAGGCCGTACAGGGGGTGAAGCCCTCCTCGTGCGCCTCGACGTAGGTGAGCTCCTCCTTGTCGCGGCCCGCCAGTTGGCGGCAGGTCTCCAGGTGGTAGCGCTTACGGCCGGGGACCACAAAGACGCTCGTCTCGGCGGGTACGTCGATCGCGGTCGTCGGGGCCACCGAGACCGGTGTCTCCTCGCCCGCGCCCACGCGTGCCTTCGCCTTGGTCGTACGGGCGGCTCTGGACCGCGCCGCGGACTTCTTGGCGGACGACTCCGTCTCCGCGCTGCCGAACAGCTCCTTGCGACGCAGGAACACCCCGATGGCCAGGCAGAGGGCGGAGATGATGCTGACCCCGATGGAGACATAGATCAGCTTCAGTCCGTCAAGCCCTGCAACCTCGTGCCCCGTGTTGCCCGTGACGATGCCCGTGACTAGGAGGGCGATCGCCAGGACGACGAGCACACCACTCAGGATGATCACGCAGGTCTCCCTCTAACCGACCGTCGTACGGAGATGCGCAGCAACGCTAGCGCAACTTCGGCCGATTCGGTCGCCTCCAACCGGCTACCACTTCGTTCGAGGCGGGACATTCGCCTCTCGTGAGTGCCAGCGGGGTCAGCGGCGGTCGTGCGGCGGGTTGTCGGCGGTGTGGAAACCTCCCGTGGCGTGCTGGGCGTGCTGGGCGTGCTGAGGCTCGGGCTGCTGCTGCGGGAAGGGGTTCTGGCCGGTGTTGGCCGGTCCGACCGACGGCTGGCCGTTGCGCACCTCGGCGTGCTGCGGCACGGCGGGCTGCGTGGGCTGCGGGCCCGTACCGCTCGGACCGACACCGAACGGGGCGCCGTGGCTGGCTCCGGCCTCCAGCTCGCGCAGCTGACCCTCGAGGTAGGCCTTCAGGCGGCTGCGGTATTCACGCTCGAAGGCGTTGAGGTCGTCGACCATGCGCTCGAGCTCTTCGCGCTGCTGTACGAGGGAGCCCATCGCCTGGCGGTGGCGGTCCTGGGCGTCGCGCTCGAGGGACTCGGCGCGGGCGCGGGCCTCGCTGACGATCTGCTCGGACTGCCGGCGGGCCTTGCCGAGGATCTCCTCCGCCTCGCGGCGGGCGCGGCCCAGCGTCTCGTCGGCCTCGCGGCGGGCGTCGGCGATCGCCTGGTCGGCGGTCTGCTGCGCGAGCGCGAGGACGCGGGCGGCCGTGTCCATGTTGTCCTCGCCCGGGCTGCTCACCGGGGCGGGCGGCTGCGGCGGCGGCGCGACCGGGGGGATGCCGAGGCTGCCCAGCATCGGCTCCGGCTCCGGCTTGGGCTCCGGAGGCTTGGGCGGCTCGGGCATATGGGTCATCTCAGGCTTGGGCTCGACGATGGGAGCGGCCATCGCCGGAACCTTGCCACGAAGGCACTCGGCGAGCTTGGCCCGCAGCTCCTCGTTCTCCTGGATGAGCCGGTCGAGCTCAGCCTCGACCTCGTCGAGGAAAGCGTCGACCTCCTCTTCGTCGTAGCCCGGCCGAAGCCGGGTGGTACTGAACTGCTTGTTCCGCACATCCGCGGGTGTCAGCGGCATCTGGTCTCCTTGGCGCGCTTGGAGTCTGTCCCCGAACGGACGGTACCCGATCAGAGCGGCTGGACGACGATGATCAAGAACCAGACCATGAAGAAGAGGACCGTGAAGCTCAGGTCGAACGCAACGTTACCCAGCCGAACGGACGGGATGAAACGGCGTAGCAGTCTAAGGGGTGGATCGGTGACCGTGTAAGTGGTCTCCGCCAACACCAGCACCACCCCGGTAGGCCTCCACGACCGGGCGAACGCCTGAAGCGTCTCGAGTACCAGCCTGCCGATGAGGAAGAGCAGGAACAGGTAGAGCGGGATGCTCAGGTAGCTTCCAAGGTTCACGGACACTCTCGCATGTGGCTGTCAGCTCTGATTGAAGAACCCTCGTTCTGCCATACGGGCCTTGTCTTCGGCAGTCACCTCGACATTGGCTGGGGACAACAGGAACACCTTGTTCGTAACACGCTCGATGCTTCCGTGCAGGCCGAATATGAGACCAGCCGCGAAGTCGACGAGACGCTTCGCGTCACTGTCGACCATCTCGGTGAGATTCATGATCACCGGGGTCCCTTCCCGGAAGTGCTCTCCGATCGTGCGGGCCTCGTTGTAGGTCCTGGGATGAAGCGTAGTGATACGAGCGAGGTCTGACACCGCCGACTCGGCAAGAGGCGTCCGGCGCTCCGAGACGAACGCCTTGTGGTCGTCTTCGGCCTGGTCCGCGACTCCCGTGGACTGCTGAGGGGATGACTCGTCGTCCGCACGATCCACCCGGCGACGATCCGCGGCGTCGTCGTCGTAGATGTCGTACTCGTCGTAGTCATCATCGTAGCGATCGTCCTCCACAAGGCCGAGGTAGACCGCCATCTTGCGCATCGCGCTGGCCATACGCCCCCTCCGTCGTCCACCGACAAGAGATCCCTGCGGGAAGCTTCTACTGGTCGATCGTTACGTTTGAACACGGACGCCAAGGTCCACTGTGGGGACATTACCTGACGATTGCCCGTCGGCCTCCGAGCAACGCCGTACCAATCCGGACGTGTGTCGCGCCGCTCACGATCGCGTGCTCCAAATCACCGCTCATGCCCGCCGATACCGTTTTGGCGTCCGGATAGGCGGCGCGTAGAGAATCGGAGATCTCCGCGAGCCGGGCGAATGCGGGGGCCGGGTCGCCGCCGAGCGGAGCCACCGCCATCACGCCCCCGAGTTCGAGCCCCTCGGCGGCGGCGAGGGCGTCCGCGAGCGCGAGCACCCCGTCGGGCCGTACGCCGCCGCGGCCACCCTCCGCCGTACCGGCGTCGGTCTCGTCCAGGGAGACCTGGATCAGGCAGCGCGGCGAACGCCCGGCGGCGACCGCCGCCCGTGACAGGGCGTTCACCAGGCGCACCCGGTCGACCGAGTGGATCACGTCGGCGTACGAGACGACGGAGCGTGCCTTGTTCGTCTGTAGCTGGCCGACGAAATGCCAGGTCAGGTCCAGGTCCCGGCAGTCGGCCGCCTTGGCCGCCGCCTCCTGGTCGCGGTTCTCCGCGACGTCGGTGACGCCCAGGTCGGCGAGGAGCCGTACGTCGGAGGCGGGGAAGGTCTTGGTGACGGCCACGAGCGTGATCTCATCCGGCGCACGGCCGGCGGCGTGGCACGCCTTGGCGATGCGCTCGCGTACGACGGCGAGGTTCGCGGCCAGCTCTTCGATGCGGCTCATCCCTTTTCAGACCCTCCGCGTGGGGACGGCGGCAGAGTATCCCGCCGGGCCGGCGGCCCCGGCATCCGGGTCTGCGCGTGGAGCCGCACTGCGGCGCGGGCCCGGCCGCGATGACCGCGATGACATCGTGCGGGCCACCGTGGACCGGGCGTCCGTGGACCAGGCGCCCGCGGACCAGGCACCCGTGGTCCGGGCCGGCAGTAGAGCGGGCCGCCGTGGACCGGGGCGGCAGCGCGGGACCGACCGGCGTCGTTCGGACTCACCATGATCAAACCTTGCGACGGGCCTGGTGGTCGCCCTCGCGGTCACGTTATCCACAATCACGCCGCCCACCTGCACGGACGCTTCCAATCCTGGACAATGGAAGTGGGATGGCCCCCCGGGAGGGAGGGGCACACCTGGGAGGGGCACACCTGGGAGGGGCACACCTGGGGCGTGTCCGCCCCCACGCCGACCGGGGTCGGTTGTCTGTGCGGGGTGTGCGACGGCGGTGCGCTGGTGCCGTGACCCCCACGTCGACCGGGGTTCGGACGTCTGCGCGGGGTGTGCGGCGGCAGTGCGCTGGTGCCATGACCCCACATCGACCGGGATTCGGTCGTCCGTGCGGGGTGTGCAACGGCGGTGCGCTGATGCCATGACCCCCACGCCGACCGGGATTCGATCGTCCGTGCGGGATGTGCGACGGCAGTGCGCTGGTGCCGTGACGGGCCGGAAAGAACGGCCCGTCATCTCTTCGGCGGCTATTTCAGGAAGTCTGGCACGTCGAGGTCGTCGTCCTCGTCGAAGACCACGGGACGGCGGCGGGACGCGTCGGTGTTCAGGCGCGCCGCGGTCGGCTCGGTCGCCGGCCGCGGCACCTTAGGGCCCGCGACGGCCTCATTCGAGTTCGGGCGTTGCTGGGCGGGCGGCCCACCGGCCGATCCGCTCGCCGAGGATCCGGTCGACGCGCCGGAGTCGTGTGCGGGATCGTCGGACTTGCCCGGGCCCGGGGGGTCGTGCTTGGGGTCGGTCGGCTTCGGCACCTCCGCCTTGGGCGGGTCCGCCGGTGCCTGCGACTTGCGCTCTTCCGTCGGCTCGCCGCCGCGGGCCGGCGGGGCGGGCATCGGCGTGACGCGCG
>NZ_JBHLZP010000402.1:0-7327 GCF_042429965.1 Actinoallomurus acaciae | reverse complement strand
CTGCGAGGCCGCTGCGCGCGGCGGCCGCCGCCGGGCGGGGACCCGCTCGTGGCGCGGGCCTTCGACGCGGTCACCGACTGGGCCGGCCGCCCTCGGCTGGATGACGTCTTCGCCGCCGAGCTCACGCCGGTCTTCGGGCTCGGGGACGGCAACCTGGCCAACTATCTGTGGGACGGCGCCCGGGTCCGGGTCGTGGACTTCGAGTACTCCGGGCTGAGCGACCGCGCCTACGAATTGGCCGAGGTGGTCGAGCACATCAGCGTGTGGGTGGACGACGGTCTCGACGCGCCGGCGCTCTTGTCGCGGTTCGAGCTGACGCCCGCGGAGACGGCGCGGCTTCGCGAGTGCCGGCGGCTGCTGGCGCTGTTCTGGTTCCTGTCCGTGCTGTCGGACGATCCCGAGCACCCGCGCAACCCGCCTGGCACCGCCGTACGCCAGGCCGGCCGCCTCCTGGCCCTGCTCGGCGCCTGAACGCCGAGGACCGGTCCCGCTGCCACTCGGGACCGGTCCTTCGCCGTCTCGGTCCGGACGCGCAGAGGACCTGTCGAGACGGTGTGCCGGGATCGGCGAAGCGATGGCTGCCGCTAAGGCGCCGAACCACAATGCCTACTATACCTACCGGAAATGCTTTGTAAAGCTCACGCCAGCGCATCGAGGACGGGTCGGTGCAGATCCGTACGGATTCGGGCGATCGTGGCGCCGTCCTTGGTCGCGAGCGGGGCGGCGAGGGCGAGCGCGGCCGCGGTGAGCTCCGACTCGGATACCGCCTGGTGGGCGATGCCCGCGGCGACGGCGTCCTCACCGCCGTACCGGCGGCCGGTGACCATGGCCTCGTGCGCGGTGAGCCTCGGCAGCCGTGCCTGGAGCAGCGCGCTCATGCCCGGGGTGAACGGCAGCCCGAGGTCCACCTCCGGCAGGCAGAACCATCCCCGGTCGGCGCGCATCACGCGGTAGTCGTGGGTCAGGGACAGCATCGCGCCGGCGGCGAACGCGTGCCCGTTGACCGCCGCGACCGTCGGCAGCGGCAGCGTCAGCATCCGGGCGAACAGGCCGTGCACGCGTTCGAGGTACGGGCCCCACCGCTCGGCGTCGGCACTGAGCCAGTCCAGATCGAGGCCGTTCGAGTAGAACTTGCCGGTGCCGGTCGTCACGAGCGCCTTGGGCGCCGGCGCGTCGGCCAGCTCGTCGAGGATCGCGGACAGCGCGTCCAGGAACTCCGGGCTGAAGCGGTTCTCCCCGTCGTCGAACCGCAGGACGTACACGTCGCCCTCGCGCCGCAGATCGATCATCATGGCCTCTCTCGCATCCGTTATTACCCGTCGGTAACTGTAGAGGATCGGACCGGCATCCCGTTCTCCCCGCCGCGAGACCGCGCGGACTATAGCCTTGGCCCCGGGGCGACCTGCGGCACGACGCCGGCGCCCGTCTTCCCCGCAAACAGAAGAGGCCCGCATGACCGAGGAATCCGGGGCCGTCGAGATCCTGTTCGTCGACGGCAAGGACGTGCCGATCAAGCACAAGCACGCCGATCGCATGGTCGTCATGCGCGACTCGAGCAAGCCCGACGGCGACGCGCTCTATTACACCCCGAACGAATGGGAGGCCTTCATTCTCGGGGTCAAGGACGGCGAGTTCGACGACATGGTCGAAGAGCCCCAGGAGAACAACGCCTAGCCGTCGGACAGCACACGGTGTTCGCGTAGCTGCGCCGCCACTCGGCGAGGATCTCCGGGTGGCAGTGCGGCGGCGAGCCGGCCGAGGATCTCCAGGTCGTCGTCGCCCGTCTGGGTGTAGGCCCACAGGTCGTCCACGTCGCCGCGGTGCAGCAACTGCCGGCGTAGCTGGGTGCCGAGGTCGTCCCGCTCGATCTTGATCGCCGTCGACTCCGAGCGTGGCAGCAACGGCCCGGCGTACAGGCGTACGGCGCCGGCGACGTTGCCCGAGCCGAGCAGCCGTCGCACGTTGAGGAAGTCGGCCTCGACGTCGCAGTCGAGGCGGTACGGCTTGGCCCGCACCACGTCGCCGAGCTGGCCGCGCAGCCGGTGGATCTCCGCGCGCACCGTCACCGGATTGCCCTCGTCGCCATAGAGGTGGTACGAGGACTGCTCGCAGGTCAGGCCGCGCGGGTGCAGCACCATCAGCGCGAGCAGCTCGGCGTGGCGCAGTGACAGGGGGATGCTCCGGCCGTCGAGGACGGCGCACGGCTGCTGCTCGCCGAGCAGCCGCAGCTTGAGCGTGGGCCGTCCGCTTTCGACCGTACGGAGCAGGAACGCCGAGCCGAGGGCCTCCGCGATCGCGGTGCGGCCGTCCGGCAACGTCACCCGCCCCGCCTCCGGGATGACGATGCGCCGGTCGCGCCAGCGGTCGGGATCGGCCGCCAGCACCCGCCCGGTCGTCGTCACCAGCACCCGGCTGTCGCCGCGCAGGCGGTGGAGGTGGCGGGCGCGCAGACGTTCGTCACGGCGGTTCATCTCCACCGTGAGCTGCGCCTCGGTCAGCCGGGCCGCCGCCCGGACGAGCGCGACGACGGCCGGGTGCAGGGCGCTCTTCGTGCCGCTGATGTCGACGCAGCCGATCACCAGGCCGGTGTCGGGGTCGGTGATCGGCGCGGCAACGCACGACCAGGTGTGCAGGACCTGGACGAGGTGCTCGGTGGCCCGGATGTACACGGGCCCGCCGACGCTCAGCGCCGTGCCGATGCCGTTGGTGCCGATCGCCTCCTCGGCCCAGCCGAATCCCTCGGCCAGGCCGATGCGGTCGGCCCGGCGGCGTACGGCGCCCGGCCCCTCGCTCCACAGCACGTGGCCGTCGGCGTCGGCGATCACCATGAGGTGGGCGGACGCGTCGGCCATCCCGCGCAGGGACTCGCGCAGCATGCCCAGGTGCCGGTCGAGCGGGTGGGACCGGCGCACGCCCGCGACCATGTCGGCGTCGAACACCAGCGGGGCCGACGCCTGGTCGGGGTCGACACCCGCGGCCAGCGAACGTCGCCACGAGTCGGTGACCATGGGGCGGGCGGCGATCGGATCGCGTGCCTTACTGCTCCGCGTCAAGGGCGTCTCCATGGGGCTCTGGTTCTACGAGCATCCGTGCCGACGGCTCAGGTTGCAACCCGATACGTAAAACCATCACCTGGTATTTGTCACATGCTGCTATCGGGTGAGTGCAACGTGTTTGCAACCCGGCCTCACCTAGTGTGCGTGTCGCGGCACGGCGGGTGACGACTTTTCGCCCGGACGCAGCCGCACGACGGCGGTCCGCCCGGAGCCGTTTGAGGGGACGGGTCCGGCGCGCCGCGCCAGCGCCCGCCGCCGGGACGCCTCAGGGAGAGGGGCGTTCCCGGTGGCGGGTCGCGGGCAGGGGGGAGAAGGCTTTGCTGTGCCTGACCTGCAACCGGGTCCGCCCGGCGCGGAGCCCGGCGGAGTACACCGTGGTCCGCGCGCAGGCGATCACCGTCCACGGCCTGTGCACCTGCGCCCAGCCCGGCGCCTGGCTGCCCGAGGCGTACGGGGTCGCGGTCGCCGTGAGCCCGAGTGACCGGGGCGGCTGAGCTGCGGGCCGGGACCCGTCGCGCGCCGTGGGGCCTCAGGCCTCCGGCAGATCGCCGAGCAGCTCGGCCCAGAAGCCCTCGACCGTGCGCTCGTAGCGGATGCCGAGCTCGAGGGACTTGAGCTGCCACCGGTCGATGGCGCCGCCGAACGCCCGGTGGATCCGCTCGTACTCATCGGCGCGCTCGCGGTGGGAACGACGCTGGTCGACCGCGAGGTGGCGGATGTCGCAGGGCCGGGCGTGCCGGGCGAAGAAGAGCTTGAGCAGGCCCGGATCGCGCACGTCGGTCCGGTCGGGTGTGGGCTCGGCGAGCCAGTCGGCCAGCGCGGCCCGGCCGGCGGCGGTGATGCGGTAGGTGCGGCGCCGCCGGCCGCCCGTCTCGGTCTCCACGTCGACCAGCCCGGCGTCGACCAGGCGCATCGGTTCGTCATAGAGCTGGGAGTGCGCGAACTCCCAGAAGTTGCCGACGCTCACGGCGACCTTGCGCTTGAGGTCATAACTCGTCGCGGGGCCGTCGGACAGCAGCCCGAGCACGAGGTACGACGTCGCGGTCATCCGATGGTCGGCCACGGGGCTCCTCTCCGCCGCCGCCTATCTTGGCCCATGTCCGGGCCGTGAAAGACCGGCCGCCACCTGATCGTGCGATGGGAGGGTGCTCCGGCCGGTCAGCCCGCACCGGCGACCGTGGTGGGGACGTCGTGGTCGGTGAGGGCGGCCATGGCGTCGGGCGGGGCGCCGGGGTCGGTGACGGCGCGGGCGAAGTCCGCGAGGTCGGCGACGCGGTGCAGGGCGGTGCGGCCGAGCTTGGCGTGGTCGACGAGCAGGACGCGGTGGGTGGCGACGGACAGCAGCGCCCGCTTGGTCACCACGATCTCCTGCTCCTGGTGGTAGACGCCGCCGTCGGAGACCCCGGCGAACGAGTAGAAGCCGAGATCGGAGTGGAGCGCCCGGGCCGACGCGGTGCACGGTGAGCCGATGAACGCGTCGTGCGCCTCGTTGTACTCGCCGCCCAGCGCGATCAGGCGGATGTTCTTGCGGCCCATCATCAGCTGGATGATCGGTGCGAAGTTCGTGATGACGGTGAGCGGGTCGATGTCGACGGCCATTTCGGCCAGCACCAGTGTGGTGGTGGAGTCATCGAACAGGACGGACATGCCGGGCTCGATCAGCTCCACCGCGGCGCGCGCGATGGCCCGCTTCTCCGCGACGGCCAGCTGGCGCCGGTAGGTCACGTTGCTCTCGAAGACGCTGGACGGCTGGGCGGTCACGCCACCGTGGAACTTGCGCACCAGCCCGCGTTTGGCCAGCTCGTCGAGGTCGCGGTGGGCGGTGACGAGGCTGACTCCGAAGCGTTCGGCCAGCTCCTGGGCGGTGGCCGTGCCGACCCGCAGGATGTGCTCGGCCAGGTCCTGCTGGCGGGACGCCGGGTCCTTGCGGCTTCTCATGCCATGAAATTACCACCTTGATTTTAACTTCGTTGATGGTAATTTCTCATTCCAGACTGATAATTCGCAGTCGAAGGCCTACCGGACGGAGACCGGGCGATGGCGGCCACCACCCTCGACCTGGCGGACCTCTCGGGGTTCCGCCGCAAGCTCACCCTGCTGTCGTCGATCGGCATGTTCCTCGACGGCTTCGACCTGACGGTGATCGCCGTCGCGCTGCCGGTGCTGAAGAAGTCGTGGACGTTCACCCCGTTCACGTCCGGCGTCACCAGCTGCTCGGCCATCGTCGGGATGTTCGTCGGCGCGCTGGTCTTCGGCCGGATCGCCGACCGGCTCGGCCGCAAGAAGATGTACCTGGTCGACCTGATCGGCTTCGTGGTGTTCGCCGCGCTGGCCGCGCTGTCCCAGAACGTGTGGGAGCTGGTCGCCGCCCGCTTCCTGCTCGGGCTGTGTCTCGGCGCGGACTACCCGATCTCCTCGTCGCTGACCGCCGAGTTCGGCGCCGTGCGCGACCGCGGCCGGCTGGTCGTGGCGCTCAGTCTGATGTGGAACGTCGGCGCGCTGGCCGCGTACCTGGTGGGTGTGGCGTTCCTGCCCATCGGCCCCAGCGCCTGGCGCTGGATGCTGCTCGTCGGCGCGGTGCTCGCGCTGGTCACGCTGGCCTTCAGGACCAGCATTCCGGAGTCGCCGCGGTACCTCATCGCGCAGGGCCGGCACGACGAGGCGCGGCGGGTCATCGCGAAGGTGGTGTCCGGCAGCGGCACGGCGGTCGCGCCGGAGGACGTGGTACTGCCGGAGCCGCAGGTCGGGCCCGACGGTCCCGCCGCTGCCGGCGGCGCCTCGTGGCGACGGCTGTTCGCCCGCGGGCTGGCCGGTGCCACGATCTTCGTCTGCGTGTTCTGGTTCGCGCACGACGTGGCGTACTACGGGATCCAGATGTACAGCCCGACGATCCTGACCGGGCTCGGCGGCTCGACGCAGCTGGCCGCGTACCTCGGATCGGCCATCATCGCGCTGCTCGGCGTGGTGGGCGCGGCGATCGCGGTCGCGTTCGTCGACTCGTGGGGCCGGCGGCCGGTGCTGATCACGGCGTTCGCCGGCGAGACGGCGGTGCTGGTGGTGCTGGCGCTGGCCCACGCGCCGGCGCTGGCGCTGATCGTGGTGCTGTTCGCGATGGCGATCCTGTTCTCCAACATGGGTCCGGGCACGCTGGACATGGTCTACTGCACCGAGCTCTTCCCGACCGAGTTGCGCGCCGCCGGCACCGGCCTGGGCACTGCGGTGAGCCGGCTCGGCGCGATCCTCGGCGTGCTCGTCTTCCCCGACCTGGTGGACGCGTGGGGCGTGAGCGGCGCGCTGTGGCTGTTCGTCGCGGCCGGGGTGCTCGGCCTGGTGATCACCGTGGTGCTGGCGCCGGAGACCAAGAACCGCAGCCTGGAACAGACCGCCGGGGCCCGCCGCGTGGTCGGCGGCACCGCGCCCGCCGCCGCGCGCCCCGGCCTGGTGGCATCCACAACCGAGGAGGATCGGTGAACGACACGACACTGACGGTGCTCGGCTTCCGGGCCGGCCGGCCGGACGCGGACTCGGCCTGCTCCGGCTACCTGGTGCGGCACGCGGGCTCGACGGTCCTCGTCGACTGCGGGCCGGGCATCGTCACCGAGCTGGTGTCGCGCGGTCTGGAGCACCGCCTCGACGGGGTCGTGCTCACCCACCTGCACCAGGACCACATGTTCGACGTGGTGCCGCTGGCCTTCACCCGGCTGCTGACGAAGACGCCGCCGGCCCGGATCCCGCTGTGGGTACCGGAGGACAGCACCGGCACGCTGGCCGCGCTGGACGAGTGGGTGGCGGTGCCGACCGACCCGGTGGTCGGCCGGCCGCTCGCCACCGCGTTCGACATCCGGCCGCTGGAGCGGGACGGCCGTACCGAGGTGGCGGTCGCGGACGGCATCACGCTGACCGCGTTCCGGGCCCGGCACGCGGTGCCGAGCGCGTCGCTGCGCTTCGCGCTGGACGACCGGACGCTGGCGTTCTCATCCGACACCGGCTGGTGCGACGGCGTGCTGGCGGCCGCGACCGGCGCCGACGTGTTCGTTTGCGAGGCCACCTACCTGGAGGCCGACCCGGCCATGCTGGCCGAGCACGGCCACCTGACCGCCGAGCTCACCGGCCGGTTGGCCGCCGAGGCCGGAGTGGGCCGGCTGGTCGTCAGCCACCTGCTCGGGTACGACGACGCCGAGTCGTTCGAGGCGGCGCGTGCGGCGGCCGGGGCGGTACCGGTGACGGCGGCGCACGCCGGGCTGACCGTGCCGGTCCGGGCGGCCCGGTAG
>NZ_JBHLZP010000401.1:0-7366 GCF_042429965.1 Actinoallomurus acaciae | reverse complement strand
CGACCCGACGCGCCGGCCGGAGCGCACCCCGGCCGCGCCGGAGCTCGTGCCCAAGGGCCACCCGCCGGTCGCGCGCGGCGGCGGTTCCTGCCTGAAGGGGGTCGCCACCTGGAAGACCGGCGGGGTGAGCGCAGGGCTCAAGGCCTCCGGCGCCTGCTGGTATTACGACTGGGGTGCGGACAGCACGGGGATCACCACGCCGCGGGGGGTGGAGTTCGTGCCGATGATCTGGGGCGCCGACTCGGTCACGTCCGCGACGCTCGCCCAGGTCAAGGCGCGGGGCCGTACGCTCCTCGGTTTCAACGAGCCCGACTGGAAGGGCCAGGCGGAGATGACGCCGGCCCAGGCGCTCGCGCTGTGGCCGAAGCTCATGGGCACCGGAATGCGGCTCGGCAGCCCGGCGGTCGCGGCGGACGGCGACCGGGCCGGCGGCTGGCTGGATGAGTTCATGAAGGGCGCGGCCGCCCGCCACTACCGCGTCGACTTCATCACGCTGCACTGGTACGGCACGGACTTCGCCACGTCGAACGCCGTCGCGCAGCTCCGCAGCTACGTGCGGGCGGTGTACGCGCGTTACCACAAGCCGATCTGGCTGACCGAGTTCGCGCTGATCCGCTTCGGCACGCCGAAGGTGTACCCCTCGGGGCGGCAGCAGGCGGCCTTCCTCAAGGCGTCGACGGCGATGCTCGCGAGCCAGCGCGGCGTCGAACGCTACGCATGGTTCGCCCTGCCGGCCACCAAGGACGCCGGCACGGGCCTGTTCACCGCGGCGGGCACCCCGACGGCCGCCGGCACGGCCTTCCGCGACCTGCCGCGCACCGCACGCTGACCACCCGCGCGTCGGAGAACTCGCGTAGTGCGCTTCGGGGCCCGCTGTCCAGCCCTGTGTCCGCTTTTGGCCGTGCCATGAGTCTTTAACCGTTACGGATTGACCGCTTTGGGGCTAAGGATCACGATGCCGGAGGTTGACAACGTTGTCATTACTCGAAAGGGGAGCACATGAGGCGACCGGCGGCGCGCCTGGCGGCCGCGGTGGCACTGGCCACGGCGGCGGTCATCGGCAGCGGCCTTCCCGCCATGGCGCAGGGCCCGAACCCCTCACCCAGCACCGGATCCCAGCTTCGCAACGCCCGTACGGTCACCTGTGCCAAGGCGGCCGACGGACGTCTGATCGACTGCCCGAAACCCCTGGCGGCCAAGGCCCTGCCGAAGGCCGCCAAGGACACCTCGACCCTCGCGTCCGTGAGCGACCCCGCGACGCTCGTCGACACGCGTACCTGGACCACCGGCGGCGGCAACACCTTCCCCGGCGCCGACGTGCCGTACGGGATGATCCAGTGGAGCCCCGACACCATGCCGCACCGGAACGCGGGCGGCGGCTACAACTACGGTGACGAGCAGCTCACCGGCTACAGCCTCACGCACGTCAGCGGCCCCGGCTGCGGCGCGGCGCAGGACGTGCCGATCCTGCCGATCACCGGCGACCTGCCCGGCGGCGACCCGAACGACGCCACCACCGCGTTCACCAACGCCGGCGAGGTGGCCCAGGCCGGGTACTACTCCGCGCAGAGCAACCTGCCCGACACCATCACCACACAGCTGACCGAGACGCCGCACAGTGCGATGGGGCGCTTCACGTTCCCCTCCACCACGCAGGCCGGCTTCCTCATCAAGCTGATGGACAGCCAGAACGGCGACTCCGCCGCCAGCGCCCAGATCGTCGGCAACAACGAGATCAAGGGTTCGGACACGAGCGGCGGCTTCTGCGGCGACTCGCACCCGTACACGGTGTACTACGACATCGTCTTCGACCATCCGTTCACCACGTCGAAGGTGATCACGGGATCGGGCTCGAGCCCCCAGGCGGTGTCGGTCGGCTTCGACGCCACCAAGACCCCGGCGGTTCAGGCGAAGGTCGGCATCTCGTACGTGAGCGCCGACAACGCGAACCTGAACTGGCGTACGGAGAACCCGGGCTGGAACTTCGACGCGGTCAAGAAGGCCGCGCAGAAGTCCTGGAACGCGCTCCTGGGCCGGATCAAGGTGTCCGGCGGCGAGGCGTCGACCACGCAGGAGTTCTACAGCCTGCTCTACAAGGACTTCCTCCAGCCGAACATCACCAGCGACGTCAACGGCCAGTTCATGGGCTCCGACGTCAAGACGCACTCGGTGTCGGGAGGCCAGAGGCAGCAGTACGGCATGTACTCCGGCTGGGACACCTACCACTCGCTCGCCCAGCTCCAGGCGATGCTGACGCCGAAGGAGGCGAGCGACCAGGCGCAGTCCCAGGTCAACTACTACGCCGAGAACGGCATCATCCAGCAGTGGGGTTACCTGCACCTGGACAACTGGGTGATGGCCGGCGACCCGGGCACGGCCCTGATCGCGGACTACTACTCATTCGGCGCGAAGGACTTCGACACCAAGACGGCGCTGGCCGACATGCTCGAACAGGCGTACTCGGTCAACGACGTACGGCCGGGTGAGGCGCTGGAGGAGAAGTACGGCTATCTGCCCGAGGACGGGACGTACGGCTGCTGCAACCCGCACGCCCAGGTGTCCTCGCTCCTGGAGTACGACAACGCGGACTTCGCGCTGTCGCGCTTCGCGGCGTCCCTCGGCGACTCCGCCCACGCGGCGAAGCTGCAGGACCGCGCGAACAACTGGGCGAACGTCTTCAACACCTCGACGGGCCTGCTGACGCCGCGCCTCACCAACGGCGCGTTCCTGAGCGGCATCACGCCGTCGACGACGAGCCACTACATCGAGGGGAGCGCGGAGGAGTACCTGTGGGACGTGCCGAACGACTACGCCGGTCTGTTCTCGCTCCTGGGCGGCCCGTCGAAGGTCAAGCCGGCGCTGCGCAAGTTCCTGTCCCGGCCGGACGGGTACGGCGAGTACGCCCAGCTGTCCAACGAGTTCGGCTTCGGCGAGGAGTACGCCCTGGACTACGCGGGTGACCCGGCCGGGGCACAGCAGGCCGCCAACACCCTGCGGTACGGCCTCTACCTGCCCGGCCCGTCCGGTCTGCCGGACAACGACGACCTGGGAGCGAACAGCTCCGCGTTCGTCTGGTCGATGCTGGGGATGTACCCGGAGAACCCGGGCAGCGACACGCTGGTCTTCGGCAGCCCCGGCTTCCCGCACGCGACGATCTCGCTGCCCAGCGGAAAGACCATCAACATCAACGCTCCGAACGCCTCGCCGTCGGAGTACTACGTCAAGTCGATGAAGCTCAACGGGAAGGCCGACAGCAAGCTGTACGTGCCCTTCTCGACGCTGGCCAAGGGCGCGACTCTGGACTGGAAGATGAGCCCGACGGAGACGTCGTGGGGGACCGGCGCGGAGAACGCCCCGCCGTCGTACGGCCCGACGTTCGCCGCCACCGGCTCGACGAGCCCGTCGTCCCTGATCCTCTCGCCGGGCGAGTCGTCCAAGACGACCCTGACGGTCAAGTCGGTGGCGTCGGCCGACCAGTCGGTGCGGTGGACCGCCACGGTGCCGTCGGGCGTCACCGTCAGCCCGTCGAGCGGGACGCTCAAGGTGTCACCGGACGGCAGCGCGAGCGCGGACCTGACCGTGACGGCCGGTGACGTGGACGGGAACTATCCGGTGAGCTTCACGCTGACCAGCGCGGCGGGGAAGATCCTCCCGGTGTCGCTGTCGGTCATCGTGGCCAAGCCGGGCGACCTGGGCCCGTTCTTCGACAACACCGGCATCAGCGACGACAGCGCCACGTCCTCGGCGAACTACGACGGCGGGGGCTGGAGCTACTCGGAGCAGGCCCTGACCGCCGCGGGCCTGCCCCCGGGCGCCTCGGTGACGGCGGGCGGGCTCACCTACACGTGGCCCGACCTCCCGGCCGGCAAACCGGACAACATCACCGTGGGCGGCCAGACCATCCCGGTGAGCGCCCCGGCGGGGGCGACGAAGCTGGGCTTCCTGGGCAGCGCGTACAACGCGGGCACGGACGGCTCGTCCGGCACGGCGACCATCACGTACACGGACGGGTCGACGTCGACGGCGTCGCTCGGCTTCAGCGACTGGACGCTGTCGGCGGGCAAGGGCAGCCCGGGCTTCGGCAACTCCATCGTCGCCACCGCGGCCTACCGCAACCACACGAGCGGAAAGGACAACGTCAAGACCTACGTCTTCGCCCAGACCATCCCGATAAGCAGCGGAAAGACGGTCGCCAGCGTGAGCCTGCCATCGTCCCTGAGCCAGGGCTCGATCGGCGTCTTCGCCATCACGGCCGGCTGACCCGGTAGCCGGAACGGCCGGGGCCGATCACGGCCCCGGCCGTTTCATCAGGTCAGGATCGCGCCATTGACTTGACGGATTATGTCGTCAATAGTCAATCATGTCGTCATTACTGATCGCCTCGAATGCGCGGAGCGCTTCCCGCCCATCCACCGGCCGGTTCTTCCGGCTGCTGTCGGCCGTCTCGCTGCTCGTGGCCGTCGGGATCCCCGCGCTGGCCGGAGCCGCCGAGGCCGCGGCCATCTGCGACCGGTACTGCGACGGCCGCGACCCCGCGCTGGCCGCCGGCGACCGCACTCCCGTCCAGGCGACCATCTATTCCCGGCAGATCGTGCTGCATTTCGACGACGCCGACGACATGGCCTGGGGGAGCATCGGCAACGGCGATCCGGCCGACGAGGTGTGGCTGGATCGCTCGTTCGACGGCGGGCGGAGCTGGAGCCAGGGCAGCAGGCTCGGCGACACGACCGTCCCGAGCGGCCAGCGCGGCTGGCGCACCCTCATGTACAACGTCGACGACTGGAACAACCAGGGCGTCGGCGCGGTGCGCGCCTGCGGAAAGGCCGGCGACCGCGCCGAGATCGCCTGCACCCCGTGGGCCCGTACGACCTGGAACGCCGGAAACCGGTCGACCGCCGCGGCCACCGCGCTGATGGAGTTCTACGACAACGGCACGGGACTGTGGGCCACCACCAACTGGTGGAACTCCGCGAACGCGCTGACCGCGATCATCGACAACGTCCGGGTCAGTGGAATGGGCAGCTACAAGTACGCGGTCGCCACGACGTACGACGCCAACCTCTCCGCGCAGGGCGGGCAGTTCCGCAACGACTACCTGGACGACACCGGCTGGTGGGGCCTCGCCTGGGTGGACGCCTACGACCTGACCGGCGACGCCCGCTACCTGAACACCGCCCGCGCCGACGCGGACTGGATGACCTCCTACACCGACTCGGTCTGCGGAGGCGGCGTCTACTGGCGCACCCAACGCGACTACAAGAACGCCATCGCCAACGAGCTGTACCTGCAGCTGACCGCGGCCCTGCACAACCGCATCCCGGGCGACACCGCCTACCTGAACCTGGCGACCAAGGAGTGGTCGTGGTTCAAGGCCACCGGAATGATCAACTCGTCCCACCTGATCAACGACGGCCTGGACCTGTCGACGTGCGGGAACAACGGTCAGCCGGTCTACTCCTACAACCAGGGCGTCATCCTGAACGGCCTCACCGAGCTGTACCGGGCCACCGGCGACTCCGGTGTCCTCACCTCCGCCCGCGGTCTGGCCGACGCCTCCACGACCGACCCGGCGCTGAACCCGAACGGCATCCTCGCCGACCCGGGCGAGCCCCAGTCGGACGGCGGAGCGGACGGCCCGTCGTTCAAGGGCGTGTACGCGCGCGGGCTGGCCGCCCTCAACCGGGCGCTCGGCGACCACCCGTACACCGCCTACCTGAACCGCCAGGCGGACTCGGCGTACGCCCACGACCGAAACGCCCTCGACCAGTACGGCTACCACTGGGCCGGGCCCTTGGACTCCACCGACGCCGCCCGCCAGCAGAGCGCCGCCGACCTGATGAACGCCACGGCCTCCGCCGGCGGGTCTTCACGCGCCGGACTCCGTCTCGCCAAGTGAGTTCCGGTCGATTCAGGTAGCCTGATCTACGTGTTCACGAAGTGAACACGCCTGTCAGGTATTCGACGATCGTCCGGCGGAGGGTCCCGTGGCCAAATCGACGCGGTCGCCGGATTCCGCCCGTACGGACCGTGGTGACCAGGCGGACATCCAGGCGGTGAGCCGCGTCAGCCAGATCCTCTCGCTCTTCGATCCGGCCACGCCGGAGGTGACCGCCGGCGAGGTCGCCGAGCGGCTCAGCCTCAACCGTACGACCGCGTACCGCTACTGCACGTCGCTCGTCGCGGCCGGTCTGCTCGAACGCAGCCCCGAGGGCGGCTACGTACCCGGTGGCCTGCTGCTGCAGCTGGGCGCCTTCGCCATCGGCCGCCGTCGTGTCGTCAACCTCGCTCCGCGTCACATGCAGGCGCTCTCGCGCGCCACGCAGACCAGCGTGGTGCTCAGCCTCTGGGGTCTCACCGGCCCGGTGGTCTCGCGGGTCGAGGAGAACGTCTCCACCGTCGTCATCGTGTCCGTGCGGGTCGGCAGCCATCTGCCGCTGGACACCGCGCAGAGCAAGATCTTCCTGGCCTACCACGTCGACCAGCTGTCCATGGAACGGCTGACGGCGAACCTGCCCGGCCCGGCGCAGGACGAGCTCCGCGCCGACATCGAACGGGTTCGCGCCGTCGGCCACTGCTCCGCGATGAGCACCCCCGGCGTCGTCGCGGTGGCGGCGCCCGTCTTCGACGAGTACGGCATTTGTGCCACCATCGCCATCGTCGGCCCGGACAACACCCTGTCGATGTCCGACGACGCCCCCGAGCTACGCGTCGTCGTCGACACCGCGCGCGAGCTCACCCGCGAGCTCGGCGGCCACTACCGGCCCGACGACCTCGACCAGCGGGCGGTGTAGGGCAGCCACGCGGGCGACGACAGCGGCGGGATGTCCGCGTAGTCGCGCGTCCGGGCGAGCGCGCTGCCGACGAACCCCTCCAGGCCGTCGGCGCACGTCGTGGCGCGCTGTCGCAGATACGCGTCGACCCCGGCGACCAGCTCCGCCAGCACCGCGGGTCCGCCGATCCACAGTGCGGTGACGACCTCGACGGCGTGAGCGCCCGAGGCGAGGAACCTCAGCACGTCGGTCGCGGTGCGTGCGCCGTTGGTCCCGACCAGCGGCACGTCGGCGCCGAGCGCCATACGGGTCTTGCCGACCCAGTACAGGCTCATCGGCAGGCAGGCCGGCGATCCCCACGCCCCCCAGGACCCGAGCACCGCGCCGCCGTCGAGGTCGGGCAGGAAGCCCGGGTAACGCCCGACCAGCCCGACGGCGTCCGCCCCGGCCGACCGGGCGGCGCGGGCGAGCGCGACGACGTCGGACGCCTGGCCGGGCAACTTGACGAACAGGGGTGCGTCGACGGCGGCCCGTACGACCCGCACGGCGTGGTGCACCGCGTCCGCTTCGGTCAGCCGGCGCACGGCGGGTGCCTC
>NZ_JBHLZP010000400.1:0-7386 GCF_042429965.1 Actinoallomurus acaciae | reverse complement strand
GATCATCGCGGCGGCGAACACCAGCGCGGCGACCACAGCGTCCGCGGCCAGCGCGAGGAGCGGGACCAGGGAGGCGATCGCCAGCCCGGCCGCGAGGACGGTGAGCACCCAGGACGCCGTACGGGGCGGGAGACGCTCGGCGAGCGGGCGGGCGGCCACCGCGGCGACCGCCGGGAACACGAACGGCAGGTAGGCGTCGACGTCCATGGTCAGCGACCGTCCAGCAGGTCGCGCAGCAACTGTTCGTCCTGGTCGGACAGAGAGTCGACGAAACGGGCGAGGACCGCTTGGTGGTCGGGCTCGGCCGCCATGGTCCGGTGCATGCGCCGGGCGACCAGGCCCGGCTCGTCGCTGACCGGCGCGTAGCGGAACGATCGGCCGTCCTTCTCGCGCGTCAGCAGACCCTTGGCGTGCATCCGGCTCAGGATCGTCACCACGGTCGTGTAGGCGAGGTCGTCGGCCAGCAGGGACTGGACGTCGGCGGCGTTCAGCGGCCGCCCGGCGCGTTGAAGGACGGTCATGACCTCGGCCTCGAGCGCGCCCGCGGCACGACGCCCTTCGCCAGCCATGTCACCTCCGCGCTCACCGACGGCCATGTATCAGTGTGCCATGGATCGCCCAGCGGCCGACCTGGCATTACGCCGCCCGGGCGACGCGACGCCCGAGGCGATGACCGGACCCCGGCGGTCGCCGGGGTCCCGGCCCGGGCGGCGCGGTCGCCGGGCGCACACGTCCACGAGGCGTCCCAGCCCGTCTCATCCCGTCGCCCCGGCGCAGGGTGCGGCGTGCCGGTGACCTGCGCGTTTCACCGTCGAAGCGATCCTCGGCGCGTCCCATCCTCGTCCCAGCCCGGCATGCGGGACGAACGCGGGCGCTATGAAGGGAAGCCCCGCTCCACGACCGCCCGCGATGGAGAAACAAGGAGCCTGGTCATGCGTGTCGGTGCAGCCGCGACTGTTCTGGAAGATCCCGAGGAGCTCCGGAAGGCCGCCTCGTCGATCTTCGTGCCGCTGAAGATCGAGACACCGGCGGAGAGGCGCTTCGAAGCAGGTGTCGACAGCGCGCGGATGGGGCCGGTGGTCGTCGCGCGGATCACGAGCACGCCCGCGATGGTGAACCGGGACGCCCGGTGCGTGTCGTCCACCGACCCGGAGCTGCTGAAGGTGACCCTCCACCTCAGCGGCTCGATGATCGTCACGCAGGACGACCGTCAGTGCCGGGTCCGGCCCGGTGACCTGGTCGCGTACGAGACCTCTCGGCCGTATCGGCTGATCGGCACGGACGTGTGCGACATCGTGGTCGTCGGCATCCCACGGGCGATGCTGGGCCCCAGCGCCGACCTGATCGGCCGGCGTACGGCCGTCGCGCTGCCGGGCGACCGAGGCGTCCAGGCGGTGATCGCGGCCTTCCTGTACGGCCTCGGCCGCGACGTCGGCACCCTGTCCGGACCGAACGGCCTCCGCCTCTCCGACGCCCTCGTCTCACTGATCATCTCGGCCTTCAACGACACCACGCTCGAACGCGCCGACACCTGCGACCTCGCCGATCGCATCCTCGCGTACGCGGCGGCCAACCTCTCCGATCCCGGGCTCTCCGCCGAGACGGTCGCCCGACGGCACGGCATCTCAGCGCGCTACCTGCACAAACTCCTTCGTGACCGCGATGTCGCCTTCGGTGCCTGGGTCCGGCGCGAACGGCTCCACCACATCCGCCGCGACCTGACCGACCCCGCATTCGCCAACCGGACGATCGCGGCCATCGCCGCCCGCTGGGGCATGACCGAACCCGGTCACCTCAGCCGTGCCTTCCGCGGCGAGTTCGGCCGGACACCGCTGGAGATCCGGCGGACGGGGTCCTGAGCGAGAGGAGATCGGCGCCTTCACGCCACAACGCGGCGGTGACATGATCGCGTCGCGGAGCACCCCGCCGGAGCTCACCGACACGAGGAGTCGCCCAGTATGGACATCGCCATCGTCGGAGCGGGAATCGCCGGACTCGTCCTGGCGCTCAGGCTGCACGAGGAGGGCGTGCCCTGCCGGTTGTACGAGGCCGTACCGGAGATCAAGCCGCTCGGCGTGGGGATCAACATCCTGCCGCACGCGTCGGAGGTGCTCGGCGGGCTCGGGCTCGAGAAGGCGCTGACCGCGGAGGCCGTGCTCACCGCGGAATCGGTCTTCTTCAACCGGTTCGGCCAGCTCATCTACCGCGAACCGAGCGGCCGGGCGGCCGGCTACCGCCATCCGCAGTACTCCATCCACCGGGGCCGCCTGCACGCTGTGCTCCTGGCCGCCGTACGCGACCGGCTCGGGCCCGGCGCCGTCGCGGTGGACCACCGCTGCACGGGCGTCGCGCAGGACGAGGACGGGGCGTACCTGACCTTCCGTACGACGACCGGCGACGCCCCGCTCCCCCGCGTGCGCGCCGGCGGAGTGGTCGCCTGCGACGGCGTCCACTCCGTCATCCGGCGGCAGTTCCACCCCGGAGAGGGCGAGCCGCGCTACTCGGGCGTCAACATGTGGCGCGGCACCGCGATCGGCCGGCCCTTCCTGTCCGGCGCCAGCATGGTCCGCATCGGCTGGCTGGACCGCGGCAAGCTCGTCGTGTACCCGATCCGCGACGACGTCGACGGAGCCGGCGGCCAGTTGATCAACTGGGTGGCCGAGATCGAGACGCCGCACCATCTCACGCGCGACTGGAACCGCCGGGGCGACCTGAACGACTTCATCGGCGCGTACGAGGACTGGCACTTCGACTGGCTGGACGTGCCGGCGCTGCTGCGGTCCAGCGGAGCGATGCTGGAGTACCCGATGGTCGACCAGGAGCCCCTGGACCGCTGGACGTTCGGCCGGGTCACGCTCCTCGGCGACGCGGCGCACCCGATGGTGCCGCGCGGCTCGAACGGCGCGGGCCAGGCGATCCTCGACGCGAAGGCGCTGAGCACGGTCCTGGCCGGTACGGGCGACGTCGCGGCGGCCTTCCGCGCGTACGAGGACCAGCGCCGCCCCGCCACGACCGCGGTGGTGCTCACCAACCGCCGCACCCCGCCGGACGTGATCATCCGCGAGGTCCGGGACCGTACGGGCGACCGGCCCTTCGAGCGCGTCGAGGACGTCATCAGCCACGAGGAACTGGCCGCGATCTCCCGCCGCTACAAGGACGTCGCGGGCATGTCGGCCAGGAGTCTCATGGTCGGCGACCAGGCCGTGATCTGAGGGTGGGCTTGACCGGAGCAATACGTTCGTACATATTGAACCGATGGCCAGGGCATCGAACAAAGACCGGATCCTGAGCGAAGGCCTTGAGGTGGTGCGCCGGCGCGGCTTCACCGGCGCGGGCGTACGCGAGATCACCAGTGCCGCCGGGGTCCCGCAGGGGTCCTTCACCAATCACTTCGCCTCCAAGGAGGCCTTCGGGCTCGAGATCGTCGACCGCTACTTCGCGGACCTGCTCACCGTCGTCGACGCGACGCTGGAGGACGCCGGCCGACCGCCGCTGGACCGCCTCCGGGCCTACTTCGACGCCATTTCGGAACGGCTCGAGGACCGCGGCTGGCAGCACGGCTGCCTGATCGGGAACATGAGCCTCGAGGCGGCCGAGCACAGCGAGGCGATCCGCGGCCGGCTCGCCGAGATATTCGCCCAGTGGCGGGAGCCGTTCGCCCGATGCCTGCGAGAGGCCGACGCCGCGGGCCAGATCCGGCTTGAGGTGCCGGCCCTCGACCTGGCGGACTTCCTGCTCGCCTCCTGGCAGGGCGCGATCCTTCGCATGAAGGTCGACCGCAGCCCCGAGGCGCTCCGGCGCTTCCGCCGCATCACGTTCGCCACGGTGCTCGGCCCATCCGCATGAAGGAGGCCCCCATGCAGCGCCACGACGTCCCCAGCACCGACGCTCTGCCGAGGAGGCGGACGGGCATTCCCGGGACGCACATCAGCCACGTGGACACGGGCAGCGGTGACCCCATCGTGTTCCTGCACGGCAACCCCACCTCCTCCTACCTGTGGCGGAACGTCATCCCGCTCCTCGCCGACCACTTCCGGTGCCTGGCGCCGGACCTGGTCGGCATGGGCCGGTCGGGCCCCGCCCCGGACGGGCGGTACCGCTTCGCCGACCACGTCCGCCACCTTGACGCCTGGTTCGAGGCCCTCGGCCTGACCCGGAACGTCACGCTGGTCGTCCACGACTGGGGCTCCGCACTCGGCTTCCACTGGGCCCGCAGGCACCCCGAACGGATCAAGGCGATCGCCTACATGGAGGCGATCGTGCGGCCTCGCGACTGGTCGGACTTTCCCGCCGGACGCGACCGGCTCTTCCGCGCGATGCGCTCCGAGCAGGGCGAGGACCTCGTGCTGGAGCGGAACTTCTTCGTCGAGACGGTCCTGCCCAAGAGCGTCCTGCGAACGCTGGACGACGCGACGATGGCGGCCTACCGGGCGCCGTTCCCGACCCCGGAGTCACGCCTGCCGACGCTGGTCTTCCCGCGTGAACTGCCGATCGGCGGCACCCCCGCCGACGTCGTCGAGATCGTCGAGGACTACGGCCGGTGGCTGGCCACCAGCCCGATCCCCAAGCTCTTCGTCGCGGCCGAGCCCGGCGCGATGCTCGTCGGACGCGCCGCGGAGTTCGCCCGGACCTGGCCGAACCAGCGCGAGGTGACCGTCAGGGGAAGCCATTACGTCCAGGAGGACTCCCCGTACGAGGTCGGAGCCGCCGTACGCGACTTCCTGCTCGACCTGTGACGGCGGCCTCCGCCCTCACTTGCGGGCGACCGCGGTCCAGCCGGCGTCGGTGACGTACTCGCCGCCCTCCGGGCGCCATTCGTGCAGCCGGACGACTCCGGGCTCGACGATCGTCAGGCCGTCCAGGAACGCGGTCACCTGCTCGCGCGTGCGGGCCGAGAACGGGGCGCTCGCGGAGCGGTAGGCGTCGCTCACGCCCGCGTTGCGCCGCTCCTCGATCGCGGCGTGGGAGACGATGACGTGGCTGCCCGGTGGCACGGCGTCGCGGTACCGCGCGAGCAGGCCGGCCGGGTCCTCCTCGTCGGCGAGGAAGTGCAGCACGGCGACGAACAGCACGCACACCGGCCGGTCGAAGTCGATCAGCTCGGCGACCTCGGGGGCGCCGAGCACGCTCTCCGGATCGCGCAGGTCGGCCGCGACGACGGCGGTGCCCTCGTCGCGGCCGAGCAGGGCACGCCCGTGCGCGGCGACGACGGGATCGTTGTCGACGTACACGACCCGGGCGTCCGGGTTCACCGACCGGGCGATCTCGTGCACGTTGCCCTGCGTCGGCAGGCCCGCGCCCAGGTCGAGGAACTGGCCGACGCCCCGGCCGGCGACGTGGCGCACGGCGCGCCGCAGGAACAGGCGGTTCGCCCGTGCGACGTCGGCCACGCCGGGAAGCGCCCGGGTGACCTCCCCGGCCGCCTTCCGGTCGGAGGCGAAGTTGTCCTTGCCGCCGAGGAAATAGTCATACATCCGTGCGACGCTCGGAATGCCGGGGTCGGCCCTCATATCCGCCGGAGGTTCGCCGGACGCGTTCTCCATCCAGCCGCTCATCTCGCGGTCCCTCTCCTCGGCGCAGCGCCCTAATCTCCGAACGAGACTCTAACGCGGGACGCGCCGGACGCCCGCACCGCCGATCCGTCACTCGGCCCAGAAGTCGATCAGTTCGTCCTCGGTGAGGAGCCATGGCGGCCCGTCCGGCATGACGCGGCCGGTGGACAGGGCCCACACCGTCATCAGCGTCAGGGCGAGGTACTCGTCACTGCTGAAGCTCTTCAGCTCGTTCATGGCTCTCCGTCGGATGCGGAGGGAAGGCCGGATGATGCCGTGGACCCGGTCGGACGCCGGTCAAGGTCCGGGCCGATCCGGGACACCCCCCACACATGTCCCGGATCGGCCCGGACGGTGCCGCCCCTCCGGACAGCCCCGGTGGATCCGGGCCTGGTCGGCACCTTCGGTACGTCAGGCGGGCAGGTCGGCCGAGCCTCCTGCCGTACCCGAAGCCAAGCGCGGATCCCGGCGTACGGCCATCCCCGGATTCCGGGATGTCCGCCCGGTGAGCATCCGCTCTACACTCGGCGGCCATGAGCGAGCGAGTCGACGAGCACGCGCTCCCGGTCCCTCCTCCGGCGAAGGAGGCCTCATGAGCAGGGTGCGGCCGGGCGGGACCGGACGGTCATGACGGCGGAGGCCACGCCGCCCGTGGTGGCGCCCGTGGTGGCGCGCGTCGTCTCGTCGTCCGGTACCGCCGTGGAGGTCGTGGAGAACCGGCGTCTCGTGTTCGGGCGGGGGCCCGACGCGGACCTGGTGATCGCCGCCGACCGGGGGCTGTCCCGCCGCGCCGGAATGATCGGTGGGGTACGCGGCGGCGCGTGGGTGGCCAACCTCAGCCACACCCACGCGTTGTACGCCGAGACCGACGGCTACCAGATCCGGCTGCCGCCGATGGAGACGCCGGGCGACCCGGCCGGCGGCTGGTTCATGCGGGCCGGCACGACGCTCGTGGGGTCACGGGCCATGCTCGACGACGGCCAGCCACTGCGAGTGACGATCATGCCGGCGGCGAGCGGGCCGATCGGGTCGCCCGGCGACCGGCCGATGCGGCCGGACGAGGACTCGACGCTGCTCCCGCTGTACCTGGATCCGAACACCAAGTTGTTCCTGGTCGCGCTGCTGTGGTGCCGGCCGTGGCTGATCGATCCGACACGTACGACGCCGCTGCCGCGCATACCGGAGATCGCCCGTGCCGCGCTGGAGGTGACCGACGCCCACCACCAGCTCGAGCGGTTCGACAACGATCCGGTGTTCCGTGACCGGCTCGCCGCGCGTGTCGGGGAGCACGTGAAGGTGTTGCGGCGCAAAATCAATATCCGGGGGCTCGTACGGAGCGGAACCCGGCTCTCGGACGAGGTGGTCGTCGGCGTGCTCATCGAGCACGCGATCATCACGTTCGGCGATCTGGGCCGTCTGAGCGACCCGTCATGGTGTTCTCGACAGGAGGATCTCTGGTGGGACCGTACGTAGTGAAGTCCGGCGTTTCCTGGAACCGGGCGGCTCACAGGCTGTTCACGGTGAACGCCGCGGCCATCTGACGGCTCAGGCCGCCCACGGTCACCGTGACGCGGTGGGCACCGGGCGGGATCTTCCCGGGGAAGAACTCATGGCTCTGGTTGACGGCGTAGTTGAACGCCCCGCCGAAGTCGACCACGGGCGTGTACGGGGACGCGGGCCTCGTGTCGAGCCGGATCGTCACCTTCCGGCCGGGGGCGAAGCCGCTGCCCGAGACGACGAACGCGGTGTTGCCGTCGCCGAAGGTCTGATTGAGCGTGATGGCCGGCCTGCCGCCCGACCGCGGCGGGGGAACCGCTCCGGGCGGCGGGGGGCC
>NZ_JBHLZP010000399.1:0-7419 GCF_042429965.1 Actinoallomurus acaciae | reverse complement strand
GGTGCCTGACCACGACGGCGGCGACGGCCGCCGCACCGACCGGGTCGGGCTCACCGTCCAGCCACGCCCGGACGGCCCGGCCGAGCTCCGGGACGGTGCGCTCGTGCCCCAGCATCTCCTCGGCGATCGGGCGCGCCGCGCGCTCCCATTCACGCGCCTTCAGCGCGGCGCCCTCGTCGACCACGACCCGCGGCCCGGCGACACCGCCACGCCGCGGATGAATGTGCTCGCGCCACTCGACCAGAACGCTCACCGTCTCGACCATGGCACCGCAACCTAGCGGTCACGGCGGACATTTCGCCGCCCGTCATCGCGCGGCCGGTTCACCGTCGAGAACGGAAACGCGAATCGGCGCGGGGATGAACAATGGCCGCACGTCGGCGGGCGAGGTGCCCCCGGCGTGATCTCATGCGCTTGGCTGACCACTCGTGCTCTGCTTCCGGCCTGTCGTTCGAACGATCGTGATCTGTCTGCTTCTGGTGCTGATGGGGTGTGCCGCTCATCCGCTTCCGGCCCAGAAGGGCGGCGCCGGGCGCCGGACGCCCGCTCCGGCGGAGCGGCCGAACATCGTGTTCGTGCTCACCGACGATCTGTCCACGGACCTGCTCCAGTACATGCCGAACGTCCAGCGGTTGCAGCAGGAGGGCCGGTCCTTCACCAACTACTTCGTCACCGACTCCTTTTGCTGCCCGTCCCGCTCTTCCATCTTCACCGGCCAGTTCCCGCACGACACCGGCGTCTATACGAATGGCGGACCGAACGGCGGCTTCAACAAGTTCACCAAGGCCGGCAAGGACCGCCAGACGTTCGCGGTCGCGCTGCGGGCGAACGGCTACCGCACGGCGATGATGGGCAAGTACCTCAACGGCTATGACAAGACCGCCTACGTGCCGCCCGGATGGAGCCAGTGGGACGGCGTGGGCACCGGCGGGTACGGCGGCTTCCACTACATCCTCAACGAGAACGGCGCCCTGAGCACCGGCGGGACCTCTCCCTCCGACTACCTCACCGACGTGCTGTCCGCGAAGGGGACCACGTTCATCGACCGGTCGGCGGCGGAACACGCCCCGTTCCTGCTGGAGATCGCCTCCTTCGCACCGCACCTGCCATCGACCCCGGCGCCGCGCGACAGCCACAGGTTCCTGGACGCGCGAGCCCCACGCGGACCGGCGTTCAACGAGAGCGACATCACCGACAAGCCGCAGTGGCTGCGGAGCTATCGCAAGCTCAAGCGCTCCCAGCTCGCTAAGATCAACGCCCAGTACGTCCGCCGTGTTCAGTCGGTGCAGGCGGTCGACCGCATGGTCGGCCGGCTCCGGTCCACCCTCCAGGCGCGTGGCCTGGCCGAGAACACCTACTTCGTGTTCAGCTCCGACAACGGCTACCACATGGGCGAACACCGGCTGATGCCGGGCAAGACCACGGCGTTCGACACCGACATCAGGGTGCCGCTCATCGTCGCCGGCCCCTCCGTACGGGCCGGCAGCGACGCCACGCTGGCCGAGAACACGGACCTGGCCCCGACGTTCGAAGAGCTCACGGGGACGCCCGTTCCGGCGTCGGTGGACGGCAGAAGTCTGGTCCCCCTTCTACGCGGCGAACGCGACGCCAACGCGCCCGGCGCGGTCCTCGTCGAGCACCACGGGCCCAGCCTGTCCAAGGACGATCCCGACCGTCCCGGGCCCGCCAGCGGAAACCCACCCTCCTACACCGCGATCCGCACTTTGGACGCGCTCTACGTCGAGTACAAGGACGGCGACCGGGAGTACTACGACCTGCGCACCGATCCGTACGAGCTCGACAACACGGTGGCGACCCTGCCGCCGGACCGGCTCGCCCAGCTCCAACGGACGCTCCACGGCCTGCGCACCTGCCATGGCAGCCGTCGCTGCTCCATCGCCGCACGCCTCGGCTGATCGGGCCTCGACCGGGGGATGGGCCGGTCTGCTAACGTTCCTGTCGGCGAAGGGGAGTAGCTCCCTCACCGGTGCGTCGACATACTGGTCCGCTTCCGCGGATCCGGCGCCCGGGGCACGGGCCATCGCGGCGGCGTGCTGAGCGAGACCTTCGGCCGCAGTTGCCCAACTGCCGTGCCGAAGCGTCCCCTGCGTTCCGGCTCGGCCTGCCCCCCGAGGAGCCGGTTTGAACATCGCCGTCATGGCGACCGTGTTCGGAATCATCTTCCCCGCCGAACTTCCGGACAAGACCGCGCTGGCCAGCCTGGTGCTGGGTTCGCGGTATCGCCCGCTGTACGTGTTCGTCGGCGTCGCGCTGGCCTTCGCGGTGCACGCGGCTCTGGCGGTAGCGGCGGGCAGTCTGCTCAGCCTGTTGCCCCACCGGATCCTGGAGGGCGTCGTCGCGGCGCTCTTCCTGCTGGGCGCGGTGCTGTTGCTGCGCGGACGGCATGAGGAGGACGAGGATCACGGCCTGCCGGGCGGACGGCGTGCGACGCCGCCGCGGGTCGCGTTCATGAGCTTCATGGTCATCCTGGTCGCCGAGTTCGGTGACCTCACGCAGATCGTGACGGCGAACCTCGCGGCCAAGTACGACGATCCACTCGCTGTCGGAATCGGCAGCGTGCTGGGCCTGTGGGCGGTCGCCGGTCTGGCCATCGCGGGAGGCCGCAACCTGCTACGCCTGATTCCGATCACGTGGATCAGCCGCGTCGCCGCCGCCGTCATGGCGATCATGGCTGTCTTCAGCATCGTGAGCGCGATACGCGGCTGACGTCCGACCCCGGCGAAACCTAGCCGGGCAGCCCGGCCAGGGAGAGGAACTCGCTGCGGGAGCGTGCGTCGGTGCGGAGCGCGCCGAGCAGTGTCGAGGTCAGAGTGGTGGCGCCGGTGGCCTGGACGCCTCTCAGGGTCATGCAGGTGTGCTCGGCCTCGATGACCACGCCCACGCCTTGGGGCTCCAGTTGTTCCTGGAGCCAGTCCGCCACCTGCTTGGTCAGGCGCTCCTGCACCTGAGGGCGGCAGGCGAAGTGCTCGACGACGCGGGCCAGCTTCGACAGGCCCAGGATCCGCCGGCCGGGCAGGTAGCCGACGTGCGCCGTGCCGACGAACGGCAGCAGGTGGTGCTCGCAGACCGATCGCAGCGGAATGGCACGGGCCAGCACGAGCTCGTCGTACCCCTCGTCGTTCGGGAAGGTCGTCAGGTCGAACGGGCGGGGACTGAACAGCTCGGCGTACGCCCGGGCCATCCGCTCGGGTGTACGCCGCAGGCCTTCGGAGTCGGTGCGGATGCCGAGCGCGTGCAGGAATCGGGCGGCGGCCTGCTCGGCCGCGGCCAGGTCCACGCCGTCAGTCTCCTGGACGACGCGCAGCGCGGTAGTGCTCACACGGGTCACCTCATTTCGCCAACAAGTATTGGTCTTATTAGTGCGTGAGGTCAAGAAGCCCAGCTGTGGTGGGCGTCGTCAGACGTTGCACCTATGCCGGCAGGCGTTACCGTGGGTGGTGTGGGATCCGATGCGAGCTCGCCCGTCACCGCGGACACCGCGCTGGAGTCCGTCAACGTGCTGGGCGATGAGACCCGGCGGCGCATGTACGCCGTCGTCCGCCGCGCCGGCCGGCCCGTGACCCGGGACGAGGCGGCCGCCGGCGTCGGGGTCTCCCGGAAGCTGGCAGCGTTTCACCTGGACAAACTGGTCGACGCCGGCCTGCTCCGCGCCCACTACGAACACGCGGGCAGCCTGCACCGCGCCGGCCGCCGGCCCAAGCTCTACGAGCCGTCCGGCGTCACGGTCCAGTTTTCCATTCCCGACCGCCGCCACGAGCTCCTCGCCGACATGCTCATGGAGGCCGTCCTGACCGAGGCCCAGACCGAGGACGCCCGGCAGGCGGCGGTACGCGTGGCCGCGGAACGTGGACGCGACCTCGGCACGACCGAGCGCCGGACCACACGCCCGGGACGGTTGGGGGCGGAGCGCGGCGTGACGATCTGCGAACACATGCTCGAGCGGTACGGCTTCGAGCCCATCCGCGAAACGACCACGAGGCTCCGGCTGCACAACTGCCCGTTCCAGCCGCTCACCGCGAAGGCGCCCGACCTCGTGTGCGCCATGACCCAAGCCTTCCTGACCGGCTACCTCGACGGCCTCCAGGCCACCGCCCTGCGCGCGACCCTGGCCCCACGGCCGGGCGAGTGCTGCGTCCGCATCTCACCCGCCGGTACCTAGACCAGGCCCGCCTCAAAGCCCCCGCCGTGCGGCCGCGTGGTGTTCAGGCCTCGCGTGGTCAGCCGATGCCTCCGGTGACGTACGACGGGGTGAACGTGACCGGCAGGGAGAGTAGGCCGCGCATCCAGACGGACGGTGACCACTCCAGTTCCTCGGGGCTCACCGCGAGCAGTACGTCCGGGAGCCGGTCGAGGAGTACCTCGACGGCGGCCCGGCAGATGACCTCGGCGAGCTCCGGCGCCGGATACGGGCACCGGTGTTCGCCGTGGCTGAACGACAGCATGGCGTGGTTCCCGGCGGTGGCCGACTCGGGGTCGGGGCGTACCTGCGGGTCGCTGTTGGCCGCCGCGAGGCCCAGGATGATCAGGTCGCCGGTCTTGATCTGCTGCCCGCCGAGCTGGATGTTCCGGGCGGCCCAGCGTCCCACGTAGTTCTGCGTGGGGGTGTCCTCCCACAGCACCTCGTTGAGCGCCTGGCCGACGCTGCGGCGGCCGCCCGCGAGGTTCACGGAGAACCGGTCGTCGGTCAGCATCAGCCGGATGGTGTTGCCGATCCAGTACGCCATCGGCTGCTGAGCGGCGGTCACCACCAGGACCAGGTCCTGGATGAGCTGCTCTTCGGTCAGGCCGACGGGGTCGTTCAGCATGCGGGTGGTGAAGTCCGGTCCCGGCTGGTCGCTCTTGTGCGCCACCAGCCGCCGCATGGCCGCGTAGATGCCCTGGAACGCGTCGAGCGCGCCCTCGTCGCCGTTGACCGTGGTCATCATGTCCCGCAGCAGGCCGGGCGTCTCCGTCTCGGGCAGGCCGAAGATCTTGGCGACGGCCAGGAGCGGCAGCGGGTGCGCGAACTCGGCCATCAGGTCGACCTCGCCCGCACCGACGAACGTGTCGATCAGCTCGTCCGCGATCCTCTCGGACTGCATCTGGAGGTCGAACTGGTCGACGACGAACAGGCCGTCGCTGATCGCGCCCGCCCGGCGCCGGTGCTCGTCCCCCTCGGCGAACAGCGTGGAGGGCTGGTAGCCGACGAACGGCATCAGGGGCCAGTCGGGCGGGATGTTCGGCCACTGGTTCCAGCGACGGCAGTCGCGGGCGAACACCTCCGGGTTGCTCAGCACATGGTGGAGCTCCCGGTAACCGATCACGAACCAGGCCGGGATGCCGCCTTCGATCACCACCGGGACGACCGGCCCGTGCTCCTGCCTCATCTCTCGGTACAGCTCCGCCGGATTCCGCAGGAACCGCTCTCCGTACAGCGACAGGACGCCTTCGTGGGCGGGGCAGCCGGCCGGTGGTACGTCGGCCGGGGCGGTGAGCGACTCGGGCTCGGTCATGACCTTTGTTCGCCTTCCCGCGCGATCGACAGGCTGTAGAGGTGGTTCACGAGGGTGATCAGCACCTTCTTGCTGGACTGCCGCTCCCGGGCGTCGCAGTCGATCAGCGGGACGTCCTCGGACAGGTCGAGCGCCTCCCGGATGTCCTCCGGACGGTGCGAGGGCCCGCCGAAGTCGTTACGGGCGACGATGAACGGCATCCCGTGGTGCTCGAGACGGTCGATGGCGTACCAGGAGTCCTGGACGCGCCGGGTGTCCACGAGGACGACCGCGCCGAGGGTCCCGGAGAACAGGCGGTCCCACAGGAACCAGAACCGCTGCTGACCCGGGGCCCCGAACAGGTACAGGACCATCTCGTCGTTCAGGGTGATCCGCCCGAAGTCGAACGCCACCGTGGTCGTGGTCTTGCCCTGTACGCCGCCCGCGTCGTCGATCCCGACGCCGGCTCGCGTCATGATCTCTTCGGTGCTCAGCGGCCGGATCTCGCTCACCGAGCGGACCATGGTCGTCTTGCCGACGCCGAAGCCACCGACAATAACGATCTTCAGGGCATTGTTGACAGTGCTCGGCAACGGCGCACTGATGACCTGGTCAGAGCTTTTCAAGTCCAACGAGCACCTGCTTCAGGACGGCGGAATCGGGGAGCTTGGTCTTGGCGGGGGCGGCGGAGGTGGACGGATGGCGCGCGGTGATCCGGCCGGTGTCGAGCAGATCGCACAACAGGATCTTCACGACGCTGACGGGCAGCCCGAGGTCGGCCGCGATCTCCACGACCGCCTTGGGGCCGGTGCACATGCGGAGGATCTTCGCGTGCTCGGACTGCATGCCCGGCGTCGGGTCGCACTCGCTGACGATCAGAGAGACGCTGTCGATCGAGCTCTCGTCCACCCGGCTGCGACCGCCGGTGACGATGTACAGCCGGTCCGGATTCTCCCTGTCGACGGACCGTGTCATCGCGCGCCGGTGTCCTGCTGTGACTGCCGGGGCGCGGCGACCAGGTACTCGCCGAGCTGTTCGACGAGCTCGTGCATGTTGTGCCCGATCAGGCCGACGTCGGCGTCATCGGTCGCCACGACGGCCAGGTGGGCGCCCTCACCGGCCTCCACGATGAACAGCAGCCCACCGTGGAATTCCGTCATGGACTGGCGCAGGCCGCCGGAGCCGTCGCCGAACTCCGCGGACGCCCCGTAGGCGAGGCTCTGGATGCCCGAGGCGATGGCGGCCAGCTGGTCGGCCTGGTCGACGCTCAGCCCGTACGTGTGGCAGAGCTTGAGGCCGTCCTTCGACAGCACCAGGGCATGCCGGGTCTCGGGCGTCCTCTCCAGGAGGTTCTCCAGCAGCCAGTCGAGGTCGCGATCTGTGGTCTTCATCGGCTCATCGGGGAAGGTGCTCCGGGTCTCCGCGCCGGAGGCGTGCCCCCTGCCTCCAATCTTTCGTCGTTACATTCCGGCCTGGCGGGGGAGCCGCGCGGTCATGAGACCTTCTTCGTCGGAGGGAGTGGCCATCGGGCCGTGCCTTCGATTCCCTCCGCTCCGCTCGGTCATGAGTCGTCCGGCTCGGAGACGTGCGCGTCATTCGCCGTCCGCTTGCGACGGCCGGCCTCGTGGAAGGCGCTGAACCTGGCGCTGGGGTCAACGGGCTTGGCGGGTTTCTTCTTCGGTGCCTCGGCGGGCGTGGCCGACGCCGCCGCGAGCGTCTGTCCCCGCCGGCGCTTCGGCAGTCCGGCGATCAGGTTCTCCCCGGTGGTGTCGCCCTCGGCCTGCGCCGCACCGGACGGATACGCGGCATCGGCGGAGGACCCGATCTCGGCCGCTTCGGCAGGCGCGGGCTCGTCCGCCGGCACGGTGAGGGTCGCGGCGGCGGCCGGAGCGTCGTCGGCCCGGCCGGCGACGGTCTCGGCACGGCG
>NZ_JBHLZP010000398.1:0-7464 GCF_042429965.1 Actinoallomurus acaciae | reverse complement strand
CGCAGATGAGCGGCTGGCCCGACCAGGCGCACGAACAGCAGGAGGACGCCGGCCCCAATCAGGCGTCCGCCTGGGAACTGGCGTCCCAGACCCACTGGGGGCTGGTCGCCAAGACGCCGTGGGGCACCGAGCCGCCGCCGGAGGACGAGGCGCAGCCGCCGCCTGAGGCGTGGGACCGATCCGAGGACTGGCGGCGCGGCCCCGGGGCGCCTGCGGGCCCGGCACCGGCGCATCCCGCCCAAGGCCGGCAGCCGCCCGGGCGGCCGGCGCCGCAGGACCTCGTACGCCGATCGGTCCACGGCGACCCGCTGATGCGGCGTGTGTCCCGCGGAGTGCGCAAGGCGATGGGGACCGCCGCCGCCGACGAGATACGCAAGACCGCCGATGTGGAGAGGGTCCTGAACCGTCCGGTTCCCTCCTGCCGGCACATCGCGGTGACGAGCATCCGGGGCGGCGCGGGCAAGACCACCATCGCGGGTCTCACCGGCACCGCGCTCGCGCAGTACCGCAAGGATCGCGTGCTCGCCGTCGACGCCGACTCCGGCCTCGGCTCCCTGCCGCTGCGCCTCGGCGTCCGCACCGAGCGGTCACTGCACGACCTGGCCGGGGCCCGCCCGCGAAGCTTCGAGGAGACGGCCTCCTTCCTCGGGCGTACGGCCGACGGACTCTGGGTGCTGTCGGGAACCTCGGACGGGCAGATCACCCACGAACTCGACCTGGCCACCTTCAAGACCGTCGCGGGCGAGATGAGCCGCTACTTCGCGGCGCTGGTGATCGACTGCGGCGCCGGGCTGCTGCCGGAACTGCAGCGCGGCATCCTCGCGGACGCGCACGCGCAGGTGATGGTGACGCCCGGCACGGTCGACGGGGCGCTCAGCGCGCGCGGCGCCCTTGAGTGGCAGGCCCGCAACGGCTACCAGCACCTGCTGACCCGCACCGTGATCGCCTTCGTCACGCACACGCCGCACGTCGACGCCGACCTGACGCGGGCCGCGCAGCTCCTCAGCGGCGGCGGCATGCCGGTCGTGCACATGCCCTACGACCGTCACCTGGCGACCGGAACGGCGGTAGAGTCCGCCCGGATCGGCCAGGAGACGAGGGCCGCGGCGATACGCGTCGCGCTGGAGGCCTTCGCCCGGGCCATCGATGTCTGACCTGACCGAGGAAGAGGAGGTTGGCGGCTGTGACCAGCGACGTCATCGCGTTGGTGCGCAACGAGCCCGACATCCCCACGGTCGTGGAGGGCATGATCGCCTTCGGTGAGGCGCTGCGGATGGTCGAGGCCGGTCCGGGCGCCCGCCATCTCTACGACTCCGAGGGACGGCTCCTGGTCTCGATCGAGGCGCCGGAGCTGGTGCGCGTACCCGGTGAGGTCGAACGCCTGCTCGGCCCGCAGCTGGCGGAGAGGGTGCGGTTGCCGACCTGGTGGGTGGAGGTACGGGCCGCCGCCGGGATGCCGGAGGCCCGGCGCATCGCGCGCAGGTTCGCCGAGGACATCGTGCACTGGCAGGGCGGCACGGTCTGGCCCGCTGAGGAGACCCGGTGACCCATCCCGCCGTCGACGCCCTGACCTCGACGGCGATGGTGGTGCTGCAGGAGCGGCCGGTCGTGCCGTTCACCACCTGGCTCGCCGAGGGGCTGCGGCTGTGCAGCGAGACCGGGCGTGGCCTGCAGGTCGTCACACCGCCCGAGTCGCGGATCACGATGCCGCTGCGGCTCGTGCTGACCGGGCCGAACAGCCGCTGGGTCGTCCGGTCCGACGGCGGCCACTACGACGGGCTCACGGGCGTGCCGCTGCTGTGGGACGGCAGGGCCTTCGTCGTCGATCCGCGGGCACGGGCGTACGCGCCGAACTACACGACGCCTCCCACCGCGCCGATCGGCGCCCAGCTGACGCTGACCTTCCGCGTACGGCACCCGGAGGGCAGCGCGATCGGCGGGGCGGCGGAGCAGCTGTGCCGGTCGCTCACGGGAGAGGCCCCCGGCGGATGGGGCACCTCCGAGCCCGCGACGGCCGTGTGGCGGCTCGAGGACCTGGGCGAGATGTTCAGCTCACGCGTCTCGGCCGCGATCTGGCTGACCGTGGTGGGCGGGGCGGACGGCCGCCCCGTGGTCGGCACCGTGTTGCTGTCGCAGGTGGGCGACGTTGCCGAGGAGGCGGTCACGCTGGTCATCGGCTACGCCGACCCGCGCGAGACTCCGGTCGGGTCGCTGTCGAGCGTCGTCGGAGCGCTGGCCGCGGAGTTTCCGCTGGTCTCGTGCTTCGTCCAGCTCAGCCCGGGGCTGACCGATCTCAGCACCGGGCCTCGGTGGGTCGGGCCGGCGGCGCCGATCGGCCTGGCCGTGAGCGGCGCCGCGCCGGGGCCGCCCGGCGTGCCCGGGCAGCGGATCGGCGACACGCGGTCGCCGGCGATGTGGTACCCCCTCGGCGACGGACGGCAGCAGGAGGGCTGGCAGCGCTACGAACAGCTCACCGGCTATCTGCGCGTCCAGGCCTCCTGAGCGCCTGCGGGGTCACGCGGCGCGTACGACGCTCACGCGGGGGGCGTACGCCTGGAGCTGCTCGCGAAGCTGGCGGCGGCCCCGGTGCAGTCGCGACATCACCGTGCCGATGGGCGTGCCCATCATCGTGGCGATCTCCTTGTAGGGGTACCCCTCGATGTCGGCCAGGTAGACGGCCGTACGGAACTCCGGGGCGAGCGCGCGCAGCGCCGTGACCACGTCGGAGTCGGGCAGCCGGTCGAGCGCCTCGTGCTCGGCCGAGCGCAGGCCGGTCGAGGTGTGCGACTCGGCACGGGCGAGCTGCCAGTCCTCGATCTCCTCGGTGCCGGCGCGCTGGGGCTCGCGCTGCTTCTTGCGGTAGGTGTTGATGAAGTTGTTGGTGAGGATGCGGTGCATCCAGGCCTTGAGGTTCGTGCCCTCCTCGAACTGGTGGAAGTTCACGTAGGCCTTGGCGAGGGTCTCCTGTACGAGGTCCTCGGCGTCAGTGGGGTTGCGCGTCATACGCACCGCGCTGGCGTACAGCGGGTCGATGAGCGGCCTGACGTCGCGCTCGTAGCGCTCGTCGTCCTGGCGGCCCGCTGCGGGTGCCGCTGTGGTCATACTCGCTCCGTAGGGTGCTGAGCGGGCGAGCCTTCGCCCTGTTGTCAGGGACCGGAGCCGGGCCGGGGGCACGGACGGAGGTACGGACTCCGGGCACAGAGCAGGACCCTGTGCGGCTGTCGGCTTCATCGCCCAAGGGAAAAACGGACATGGCCGCCGACCAGAGGCCCGAGGGAGCGGGCCGCGCTGGAGGGCGCCGGGGCGGTTATACCGCCCGAATCCGCGGCGTTTGCCGCGAGCAATGAGTCTAACGCGGATACGCCACCGTGAAAAGTGGTTTTGGTCACGGTCTGTGCTGGTCCGGAAGTTCCGACCTTCCGGCGCTTCCACCCAAAATCGTACGTGACCTGGAAGAACATGAAAAGACCCGGCGTGGCGATGGGGCGCGTGGGGCGTTCGCGTGACCACTCCGGGTAGGCGTACGGTGCGGCGGCGCTCACCGGGGCCGGGCACGGCGGGCGTGGTGACCGGCCATGACGGTGTGGGCGACCTGGCGGGCGTACTCCGCCGGATCGGCGGGCAGCCCCGCGACCTCGGTCACGGCCTCGGGCGGCGTCAGCAGCCGTACGAAGGCGTACTGCTGGCACGCGCCGATCAGCAGGGCGGCGAGGTAGGGCGGCCGGGCCCAGGCGGCCAGCCGCCCCACGCCGCGTTCGGCCTCCAGATAGGAGATCACCGCGGCGTGGGGGAGAACCGGGGCCGGGGGAGAGTCGCCGCACGACGCCTCCGGGCCGCCCTCGCGCAACCACGCGCACAGATCGCGGTCGCCCAGGACCGGGCCGGTGATCGGCAACAGGTCGGTGAAAAAGGTGATCTGGGCCTCGGCGAACTCGGCGAGGTTGTCCTCCACCGAGTTCCGGCCCACCCGCTCCGGCAGGCGGCGGAGAGCGCCGCGGATGCCGCCCGCCACCTCGGCCATGGACGCCGCGACGAGCTCGGTCTTGTCGGCGAAGTGGTTGTAGATGCTGCCCTCGGCCACCCCGGCGACGCGAGCGATCTCCTTGGTGGTGGTGTTCGCGACCCCGCGTTCTCGCATGACGGAGACGGCCGCCGCCAGGATCCGGTCGCGCATCGAGCCGGGCATGCTCTTCCACCCCTCGCCGCGGACGCTACCAGACGCCTGAGTGGGCGCACCCTCAACGGCCGGGGGAGCACCGAGCGCCTTGAGGGGCCCTCGTGGCCCGATGGCCTGGCCGGTCTCATGACGTTGGCGCGAAAACCGAGGCGAATATGCCGTGCGGTCTGTAGCGTGCCCCTCACAACGGGTGCAGGGGGCTGTGCGAAGCGCTCGTTCGGGGAGGTGTCCTTGCCGGTGAAACGTCGCCACGCCGTCGCTCATCCTGCGGCCGCGGGCTCACCCCGCCTGCTGCACGAGCATCTGCTCGGACTCGCCCCCATGGCCGTCATCCTCCTGAACGACCTCGGCCACGTGACCCACTGGAACCACGCCGCCGGGCAGATCTTCGGGTTAGCTCACGAGGAGGCCGCCGGCCGCCCGCTGCGTACGCTCCTGCGGCTGCCGCAGGAGCACGGCGACGCGTTCGAGCCCGGCGGCTCTCGCATCCGGCACGCCTGGACCGGCGCCTTCCTGGTGCCGGCCATGGACGACGGCCCGCTCCGCGAGGTCGCGTGGTGGGTCTACCCGCTCAGCGGCCCCGACCGGGCGCGCGTCCTCGCGATCGCCGCCGACGCCAACCGGCTGCGCGACGGCGGGCCCGGTCTCGCGCTGGGCGACGTCCTCGTCAAGGCTCCCTCCCCGACCCCGCTGACCAGCGAGAGCGGCGTACGCCTCCTGCGCGTCGAGCCGACCCTCCTGCCCGCGGGCGGTGCCGACCCGTCGATGCTCGGCCGGCGGCTGACCGAGATGCTGCCGGCCATGCCGCCCGGCGCCGCCGAGTCGATCGTCCGTCAGGTCCTCACCCGCGGCTATCCCGCCGTCAACGTCAGCGTCACCGCCCGGCTGCCGTTCGCCGCCTACTTCGGCACCCCGCCGTCCCCGGAGCAGCGCATCACCAAGGTCGGCGAGCCACGCCGCGCGCCGGCCTCCGCACGCGCGCTCGACAGGTCGGCGGCCCAGGACCGGCTCGACTTCCTCAACGACGCGGGCACCCGGATCGTCGACACGCTCGACCCGGTGCAGACCGCGGCGGCGCTGTGCACCGCGCTGGTGCCGCGATTCGCCGACTTCGCCGACGTCCAGCTCCTCGAGTCGATCGTCTCCGACGAGGAGCTGCCCCCGCTGACCCCCGACGAGTCGCCCACGGCCGTACGCGTGGCGGTGAGCCACGACGACGCGTACGGGCGCTGGGACGACCTGGTGCCGCGCGGGGAGAAGGTCCGGCTGCCGACCGCCACCCCGTTCACCCAGAGCCTGCTGACCGGGCACAGCGTCAGCGTGCCGAAGGTCAGCGAGCGGTTCGCGCGCCGGATGTCGGCGCGCTTCGCCGACCGCGACTTCCGGCCGCTGCTGCAGGGACGCGCGCTCCTGGTCTCCCCGCTCATCGCCCGCGGCACCGCGCTGGGCAACCTCACGCTGCTGCGGCGCCCCGACCGTCCGGCGTTCGACCAGTTCGACATCGCGATGGTCGAGGAGCTCTGCCGCCGCGCGGCGGTCTGCGTCGACAACGGGCGGCTCTACCGGCGCGAGAGCCGCGCGGCGAGAGAGCTGCAGAAGACCATGCTGCCCGACGCCCCGCCCGTCGTCGCCGGCGCACAGATCTGCTACCGCTACGTCCCGGCGAACGAGACCGTACGCGTCGGCGGCGACTGGTTCGACGCGATCCCGCTCCCGGGCGGCCGGCTGGCGCTCGTCGTGGGCGATGTCATGGGACACGGCATGACCTCAGCGGCGATCATGGGCCAGTTCCGCACCGCCGTACGCACCCTGGCCGCGCAGGATCTGCCGCCGGGCCGGCTGCTGCGCGAGCTCGACGACCTCGCCCGCCGGCTCGGCGACGAGTACATCGCGACCTGCATCTACGTCGTCTACGACCCGGTCGCGCGGCGCTGCGAGGTGGCCAACGCCGGGCACCTGCCGCCGGTGCTGGTCTCGCCGTTCGGCGACAGTGAGCTGCTGGACGTACCCTCCGGCGCGCCGATCGGCGTCGGCGGCGTCGCGTTCGAGACCGCCGAGTTCGAGGTGGAGGACGACAGCCAGTTCGTGCTCTGCACCGACGGCCTGGTCGAACGCCGGGGCCAGGCGATCGACGTGGGCCTCGCCGCGCTGCGGGAGTACCTCAGCGGCCCGCCGCAGCCGCTGGAGAGCGTGTGCCAGACGCTGATCGACGGGTTCGGCGCCAACCGCCCGCGCGACGACGACATCGCACTGCTCGCGGTGCGGTTCAAGGGCATACCCAAGGACGACGTCATCTCCTGGACGTTCGACGCGCTCCCGGTCCGCGTCCGCCACTCCCGCGAGCTGGTCCGTGAGGCCCTGGCGACGTGGGGCCTGTCCGACCTGGCCGAGACGGTGGAGCTGCTGGTGAGCGAGCTGGTCACCAACGCCGTACGCCATGGGGCGGGCGACATCGGGCTCCGCCTGATCCGCACCGACTCCCTGCTGTGCGAGGTCCGCGACGACGGGTACGAACTCCCGACGCTGCGCCGCGCCGACGTCACGGCGGAGAACGGCCGCGGCCTGCAACTGGTCACCGCCCTCGCCGAACGCTGGGGCACCCAGCGCACCTCGACCGGCAAGGTCGTCTGGTTCGAGCAGTCGCTGTGACGCGCCGCGCTGATCGTTCCTCCGCCGTGGGGCCCCGGCTCGACGACCCGGCCACCGCCGGTGACCAGGGCCGCCTTGCCTTCGGTCATGACGTCAAGCGTGATCGTCCGTCACCACGACGGCCGGCCGGAAGGCGACCTGACATTCGATCACGCTACGGAATGAAGACGGTGCGCCGGTCGCTGCCGGCCTTCGGCCAGACCGACTCCACGTCCGCCAGCGGCACCGGTGTGACGTCGAAGGTGATCTCGCCGGCGCAGACCCGCCGGAGCACCTCCGCGTAGCCGGCCGCGGCGTCGGCGAGGGAGGTCGCTCCGCCGACTCCGCTGCCGGCGAGCTGGACGGGCGCCCGGCGCAACGCGATCGCGGACAGCGACACCGTCTCGCCCGCGCTCATGCCGACCAGGATGTAGCGCGTCCGGTCGGCGGGCGGCCCGGTACGGGTGAGCGCGGCGAAGACCGCCTCGGCCGGCGCGCCCCACAGGTAGTCGGCGACCAGGTCGTACGGGCCTTCGGCGGCGATCGCCGCGACCAGTTCGTCATGCGGGCGGTCGACCCTGATCGCGGCGTCCACGCCACGCGCCACGAGCTCGTCCAGGACTCGCTGATCGCGCCCGGCCGCGACGACGCGGGCACCG
>NZ_JBHLZP010000397.1:0-7559 GCF_042429965.1 Actinoallomurus acaciae | reverse complement strand
CCCAGTGCGAACAAGCCGCCGCGACCAACCTCAAACGCGTCCTGCGCCCCGCCGAAAACGACTGGACGGCCCATCCAGGCACCGCCCGGATGACCACATTCCTGGAAACCAAAACCGTCTGGCACCCCGTCGGCATCTGACCCGGCCCACCCCTTAATAGCAAGCCCCAGGGACACGGCGAGCGCCGTGACCCCAGTCCGCTCATCCCTGAAACAGCATCCCCAGAACAGGAGGCCCGCCATGGAACCGAACGGTGTACTCGTCGTCGGCAGCATCACCGCGGACGTCACGGCGTTCAGTCAACGGCTCCCGAACCGCGGGGAGACGGTGCTCGGCGACGACTTCACCCTGGTTCTCGGCGGAAAGGGAGCCAACCAGGCCGTCGCCGCGGCCCGCGCCGGCGCGCCGACGTGGATGGCCGCGTGCGTGGGACGGGACCCGTTCCGCGAGATCGTCCTGTCGGGGCTGCGCTCCCACGGCGTGGAGCTGAGCGAGGTCCGTACGGTCGAGGGCCGTACCGGCGTGGCGCACATCCGCGTCGACGCCTCCGGCGAGAACGACATCGTCATCACTCCCCTGGCCAACGCCGACCTCAGCACCGAGATGGTGGACGAGAGCATCCGGGCCACCCAGGGCTCGGTCGGCGTGATGCTCCTCCAGCTCGAGGTCCGGGCCGAGGTCACCTGCCATGCCGCGAAGGCCGGCGCGGCGGCCGGGCTGACGGTCGTACTCGACCCGGCTCCGGCGCAGCCGCTGCCGGAGGACGTCTGGCGCCACGTCGACATCGTCACGCCGAACGAGAGCGAGGCCCAGGCGCTGACCGGCGTGGAGGTCGACGGCCCCGGCTCCGCCGTACGGGCGGGAGCCTGGTTCCTCGAACGCGGCGTACGGCACGCGGTCATCACGCTCGGCTCGGCCGGCGTCGTGTCCGTCACGGCGGAGAGAACCCGCCACTTCCCGGCGTTCCCCGTCACTCCGGTCGACACCACCGCGGCGGGCGACGCCTTCACCGGCTGCCTCGGCGCCGGCATCGCCGCCGGCCTGCCGGTCGACCTCGCGATCCAGCGCGGCACCGCCGCCGGCGCCCTGGCCACCACGCACCCCGGCGCCAGCCCGTCCCTTCCGGACCGGCAGGCCGTCGACGCACTCATCACCACTCTGGAAGGAGCCGCCCAGTGAGGCGCAACGGCGGAACCCTCAACGGCCAGCTCGCCCGGGTGATCTCCGAGACGGGCCACACCGACCGGCTCGTCGTCACCGACGCGGGCCTGCCCATCCCGTCCGGCGTCGAGCGCGTCGACCTGGCTCTCCGCGAGAACCTGCCGCGCTTTCTCGATGTCCTGGACGCCGTACTGGACGAGGTCGCGGTCGAGGCGGTGCTGCTCTCCGAGGAGATCAGGCAGGCCAGCCCCGAGATGCTCGCGCAGATCGAGGAGCGCTTCGAGCGCCTGGGCGTGGCGCTGGAGTTCGTCCCGCACACCGAGTTCAAGCGGGCCACCGGTACCGCTCGCGCCGCCGTACGGTCCGGCGAGTTCACCCCGTACGCGAACGTGCTGCTCACCGCGGGCGTCGTGTACTGACCGGGAGACTGACATGCGCATTGAACTGGCCGACGTGCACAAGTCCTTCGGGGACAACCATGTGCTGCGCGGCGTCGGCTTCCAGATCGCCCCGGGCGAGGTCCTCGCCATGGCCGGGGAGAACGGCGCCGGCAAGTCCACGATCACGCGGATCGTCTCCGGCGCCCACCAGCCCGACTCCGGGCGGATTCTGATCGACGGCACGCCCGTCGTCCTCAAGGACCCGCAGGCCGCGATGGCACACGGCATCGAGGTCATCTACCAGGAGTTCCAGCAGAACCTCTTCCCGCACCTCAGCGTGGCGGAGAACATGTACGTCCTGGACCGCGAACGCCGGTTCGGCCGCGTGCTCGTCGCCAAGCGGCGGATGGTCGAGGCGGCCGAGGCGGCGCTGCAGAAGCTAGACGTGCACCTCGACGTACGCCGGCCGGTCTCCGGCCTCAACGTCGCCGAGCGTCAGATGGTCGAGATCGCCAAGGCCATGACGCACGAGCCGTCCCTGCTGATCCTGGACGAGCCCACCGCCGCGCTGGACGAGCGCGAGTCGGAACGGCTGTTCACGCAGGTACGGCGGCTCAGGGACGCCGGCGTGTCGGTGATCTACATCAGCCACCGGATGGATGAGGTGTTCGACCTCGCCGACCGGATCGTGGTCCTGCGCGACGGGCGGGTGACCCTCGACGATGCCGTGGAGGACCTTGAGACCCGGCAGGTCGTCACGGCAATGGTCGGCGAGGGCGTGGACGACTTCTACCCCAAGGAGCGCAACGCCACCGATCAGGTCGTGTTGGAGACGGACGGCGTGACCGGACCGGACTTCCACGGCGTCGACGTCCAGGTCCGTGCCGGTGAGGTGCTCGGCATCGGCGGCGTCGTGGGGTGCGGGCGCAGCACCCTGCTCCGGGCGCTGTTCGGGCTTGAACCGATGACCGGCGGATCGGTGACCATCGACGGCTCCCCCGTACGCGTACGGAGTCCGCGCGAGGCGATCGAGAGCCGCATCGCCTACCTGTCGCCGGACCGGCAGGCCGAGGGGCTGTGCGGCGCGCTGTCGGTGGAGGCGAACGTGTCGCTCGCCTCGCTGCACCGTTTCACCGGCGTGAGCGGGGTCGTACGCAGGGCCGGCGAACGCACCGAGACCGGCGCCGTCATGACCGACCTGCGGGTACGGGCCGCGTCGCCCGCCATGGCCGTCGGTTCGCTGTCGGGCGGAAACCAGCAGAAGGCCCTGTTCGCCAAGTGGGTGATGGCCGGCCCCCGGGTCCTCCTCATGGATGAGCCCACGCGCGGTGTCGACGTCGGAGCCAAGACCGAGATCTACCGCATCATCAACAAGCTCACCGCCGACGGTGTCGCCGTCGTCCTGGTCAGCTCCGACCTGCCCGAACTCGTGGCGATGTCCGACCGCGTGGTCGTGATGCGCGAAGGCCGGATCGTCACGGAACTGACCGGCGACCGTGTCAACGAGCAGTCCATCCTCGAGCACGCACTGGTAGGTGCCGCATGAACCTCAAGTCCCTCGCGAGCCGGCTGCGCGCCGTGTGGATGCTGCTGCTCGTCGGAATCATCCTCACCATCGCCTCGCCGGTCTTTCTCACGAGCACGAACCTGCTCAACGTCGGCCTGGCCACCTCCGTCGCGGCGCTCCTGGCGGTCGGGCAGACGTACGTCATCATCCTGGCCGAGATCGACCTGTCCGTCGGCGCGGCGCTCGGGTTCTCCGCCGTCGTGACGGCGCAGATCCTCCGCTCGGACGGGCTCCTCCCGGCCCTCGCCGCCGGTGTCGCGGTCGGCGTCGCCGTCGGTCTGATCAACGGGCTGCTGGTCACCAAGGCCCGCATGCCCTCGTTCATCGCGACGCTCGCCACCATGTCGGTACTCGGCGGCCTGAGCCTGCAGCTGACGTCCGGCAACCCGGTCGCGGTGACCGACTACACGTTCCAGGGCATCGGCCAGAACCGGCTGGCCGGTATCCCCGTCCCGGTGCTGATCATGCTCGTCGTGTTCGCGGTCTTCGGTTTCGTGCTCGCGCGGACCCGCTACGGCCGCTTCGTGTACGCCACCGGCGACAACGCCGAGGCGGCACGGCTGTCCGGCATCCGCACCCAGCGGGTCAAGGTGCTCGCCTTCGTGATCAGCGGTGTCCTCGCGGCGCTGGCGGGGTTCATCCTCACCGCCCGGCTGTCCACCGCGGAGCCGACCGCGGGCACCGGCCTCGAACTCGAGGCCATCGCCGCGGTGATCATCGGTGGCACCAGCCTCGCCGGAGGCCGCGGCACTCTGCTCGGCACCCTCGTCGGCGCCCTCGTGCTGGGAGTCATCGACAACGGGATGAACCTGCTCGACGTCTCGCCGTTCCTCCAGGACGTCGTCAAGGGCCTGGTCATCCTGTTGGCCGTCTTCCTCGACCGTAACCTCGACGCCCTCCGCGGGCTCGTGACCAGACGCAGCGGACCCGGCGACGCGGCGTCCTCCTCGACCACGCCCGAACTCGCCCGGCAGTGACCCCCATCGCAACGAACGAAGGAGCCCCCACCATGCGTATCGTCCGTTCCGTCATCGCCCTCACCGCGGCGGCCGCGCTCTCCCTCACCGGCTGTAGCCGGGGCGGCGGCTCGACGGCCACCGGCGGCAAGGCCGCGTCCGGCAAGAAGGACGCGACCATGATCATGAGCACCCTGAACAACCCGTTCTTCGTCAGCGTGAAGAACGGCGCCCAGGCGCAGTCGGCCAAGCAGGGCCTCAAACTGGCCGTGCAGAACGCCGACAACTCCGACGCGACCGCCCTCAACCTGAGCACGACCGCCATCTCCAAGCAGGTCGGAGTCCTGATCCTCGACCCCGTCAGCAGCCAGTCCGCGACCTCCGCGGTGAACCAGGCGAACTCCTCGAACATCCCCGTGATGGCGTTCGACCGCAAGCCGTCCGGTGGAAAGCTCACCTGCTTCGTCGGCTACGACGCGGTCGAGGCGGGACGCAACGCCGCCGACGCGCTCGCCAAGTCCCTCGACGGCAAGGGCAAGGTCGCGGAGATCCAGGGCATCCTCGGCACCAACGTCGCGCAGGACCGGAGCAAGGGCTTCGAGGAGGAGATCGCCAAGTACAAGGGCATCACCGTCGTCGCCAAGCAGTCGGCCGGCTTCGACCGCGCCAAGGCGCTCAACGTGATGACCAACGTCCTGCAGGCGCACTCCGACATCGACGGGGTCTACGCCGCCAACGACGAGATGGCGATGGGCGCGCTGTCCGCGCTCAAGGCCCGCAACCTCGCCGGCAAGGTCGAACTCGTCGGCAACGACGGCATCTCCGACGCACTCGCCGCCATCGCCTCCGGCCAGATGGCGGCGACGAACGCCGAGTCGCCGTACGCGCTCGGCCAGAAGGTCAGCAGCCTCGCGAGCGACATCCTGGCGGGGAAGCAGGTCGACACCGAGGAGACGCTCCACGGGAAGCTGATCACCAAGGACAACGTCAAGGAGTACGCCAAGTACCTCGTGGGACTCGGCGACACCGCGGACGTCCCCTCGTCCCTGCGCTGACGCGGAGGGCCCGCTCAGCCCATCGTGGCCGGCGGGCCCTTGACGATCGCCGTGCCGCGCCTCCCACCCGCGGTGCGCACGTGGTCCAGCACGTGAGCGCGGTCGGAGGCGCCGTACTGGATTCGTTCCGCGTGCTCACTCATTCGGCATGGCCGGTCGCCCGTGCGCGACACGCGACTCCGATCCCGGCGCCCAGGCCGAGCAGAGCGCCGATGACGAGCAGCGCGAACGGCTCGAGGATCACCGCGCCCACCGCCCCGCTGTCATCCGTGGAGGCGTCGGCACCGGCGACCGACACGGCATACGCGATCGCGAACCAGAACACCCACGAAAGGCAGCCGACCGGGGCGGCACAACCGATCTTGAGCCACGAACCGATCCGGGGAACCCACCGGCCGAGCACGAATCCGAACGCCACTGTTCCAGCCGCGCCGATGGCGGGCAGCAGGATACCGGCCAGGGTCAGGATATGAACCGCGCCCGGCCAACTCTTGCGGTGCGTGACGATGAGCGCCAAGACCGGCATCCAGCCGCCCACCAACACAAGCCAGCCGGCGAACACGCCCCATATCCATACGGGCGGGCGACGATCGACCACACCCGGGTCGTCCGCCGTACCGGGCCGAGGTGGTAGATCTTCCATGCGCGCCCTCCCCGCAGCCGCCGCACTGAATGTTGGACGCTTCGGCCCGTAGCCCGGATTGCGTCATCGGGCGTAAGGACACCGACGGCCAGACCGCGACCACGTGTCACCCATGGGTGATGGACTTCCGCAAGCGACGACTCGCCGGGAACGGGAAAATGTCGGAGCAACGGCGCGGAGAGGATGACCGGGTGCGGGTGTTCAACAGACGGTTCGCCACCGCGACAAGGCGGCTCGGACACACCGAGACCGCGGTGCGGCTGGCCGGGGTGTACGCGCTGGCCGGTCTGGCCGACGACTGGCCGGAGAGCCGGCAGACCTGCATCGATGAGCTGTGCGCCTACCTGCGGATGCCCTACGAACCTCCCCCGGAGGCCGGCCCTCCGGCCGCCGAGCAACTGGCGTTCGGCGGCAGCCAGGAGGTACACCACGCCGTCATCTCGATCATCACCGCACACCTGCGCGACGACGCTCGGGTCTCCTGGCGGGGCCATGACTTCGACTTCACCGGTGTCCGCTTCGACGGAGGCGACTTCAGCGGCGCGGAGTTCTCCGCCGGCACCGTCGACTTCAGCGACGCCGTGTTCTCCGGCGGCACCCTCGACTTCACCGGCACCGTGTTCTCGGGCGCCACCGTCGACTTCACCGGCGCCGGGTTCACCGGCGCCACCATCGACTTCACGGGCACGACCTTCTCCGGCGGCACCGTTCACTTCGTCGCCGCGGAGTTCTCCGGCGGCACCGTCCTCTTCGGCGACGCGACGTTCTCCGGCACCACCCACTACTTCATCACCGCGACGTTCTCCGGCGCCTCCATCGACCTCACCGGCGCGACATGCTCCAGCGGCGCCCTCGACTTCGCCGGCGCGGAGTTCTCCGGCGGCACCATCGGCTTCACCGGCGCGGCGCTCTCCGGCGGCACCATCGGCTTCACCGGCGCGGAGTTCTCCGGCACCATCGCCCACTTCAACGACGCGACGTTCTCCGGTGGCACTCTCGACTTCACCGACGCGAAACTGTCCGGCGGCGCCCTCCACTTCACCGACGCGGAGTTCTCCGGCACCGCCGTCGTCTTCACCGGTACGGAGTTCTCCGGCAGCACCGTCGACTTCAGCGACGCGACGTTCTCCGGCCGCCGGGGCGGCCTCGGCAAGGGCATCGCCACGGATCCGCCCGCAGGTCTGCTGCTGCCTCCCGCATAGCCCCCGCGCCGAAGCGGCCGCCCCTGCACGGCGACTTCGCTGGAGGCTCGTACTCCCTCTGGCCTGCCGTCTATGGTGGGCCGATGGCGTCGGTCAGGCAGATCCAGATCACCTTCGACTGCGCAGACCCCGAGCGCGTCGCCCGTTTCTGGTGCGACGTGCTGGGGTACGTCGTACCGCCGCCACCGGAGGGGTTCGCCACGTGGGACGATTTCGATCGCGCGCTGCCACCTGAGCGTCAGGGCTCGGCATTCGCGTGCAGTGATCCCTCAGGCGTGGGCCCGCGGCTGTTCTTCCAGCGCGTTCCCGAAGGCAAGGTCGTCAAGAACCGGCTACACCTTGACGTACGGGTCGGCACCGGGCTCATGGGCGAAGAGCGCCTGGCCGCACTTGAGGCCGAATGCACACGACTGGTCACACTCGGCGCGGTACGCGTACGACTGCTGCCCGCCGATGGCATCGACGAATCCTGCCTCGTGATGCAGGACATCGAGGGCAACGAGTTCTGCCTCGACTGACCACCCTCGCCGCACGCCTGGCCTAGGGCGTGTTTCGAAGCCCCGCCCTCCCAGACACTCCCCGCCCTCCCAGACAC
>NZ_JBHLZP010000396.1:0-7997 GCF_042429965.1 Actinoallomurus acaciae | reverse complement strand
GACCCCACTTCCATTGTCAAGCCACCCCACACACCAAAAGAAGACCACACCCACGGCTGTGGAAAACCCACGACCCAACCGAGACAGGCCCCAGGGGCGCGTCCCGGACGGGACGGGCGGGCACGGCTACGGCAGGCGTACGGGACGGGCCCGTCGCGCGTGAGGCGCGGCGGGCCCGTCCGTCGTGAGTGGAGGCTCAGAAGGCTCCGGTGCCGTTCGGCGTGCCGAGGCCGGTCGGACCATCCCAGCCGGTGCCCGCGTGGCACCACTTGGTGGTGGTGCAGCTGCCGTTGCTGCCCGAGGTCACGTCGAACAGCGACGAGGAGTGGGTGTAGGGGTAGTTGTTGTCGATGCTCGCGGCGTTGCCGGCCAGGCCGTACACGCCCGCGATGACGTGCGGCGACGCTGGTGCCGCCGAAGACCATCCAGCCGCTCTGTCCCTGGTAGGCGGTGCTGTCGTAGACGGCGACACCGGTGGACGGGTCGGCCACCGCGGAGACGTCGGCGACGGCGCGGCGGGAGCAGCCGGTGAGGCCGGACTGGCCGCTCAGCGCGGTGTTGTAGCTGGAGCAGCCGCTGCCGGCGCCGCTCCAGGCGGTCTCGGTCCAGCCGCGGCTGTTGCTCGCGGACTTCAACGAGGTGCCGCCGACGGCGGTCACGTAGTGCGAGGACGCCGGGTACTCCACGCCGTAGCCGGCGTCACCGGAGCTGACCGTGATGGCCTTGCCCGGGTGGTTGTAGTACGAGCCGTAGCTGGAGTCGGAGGCGTCCGAGCCGCCGTAGCTGTTGCTGATGACGTTGGCGAGCCGGGCCGCGGTGTTCTCCGCGGTGCCCAGGTTGGCGAAGGACGCGGAGCTGGCCTCGACCAGGACGATCTTGCAGTTCGGGCAGGTCGCGGAGACCATGTCGAGGTCCAGGGAGATCTCCTGGGCCCAGCCGCCGTCCGTGGCGGGGTAGGAGGTCCCGCCGTTCTGGTCGACCTTCTTGAAGCAGCCGTTCGCGGTCGTGCACGCCGACAGCCCGTACTGGCTGCGGTAGACGCCGAGGTCGGCCTCCGCGGTCGGGGCGTTGTAGGCGTCCACGATCGCGACCGTCTGGCCGGAACCGGCGCTGGAGGACGGCAGCTTGTAGGCGCTCTGCAGGTTGGCGGGCGAGAGACCGGACGGGGCGGCGGCCGCGGCGCGCAGGGCCGTCGCGCTCGTGGCCACGTCGTTGCGCACCAGGGCGTCGCAGTTCGCGAGGCCGGCCCGCGCCGTCGCGCACGAGTGGTGGAAGGAGTGGGAGACCACCGGCGCCTGGGGCGCGGCGTTGGCCGCCGAGGACAGGAAGGGGACCAGGGCGAGAACCAATCCGCCCAGGATGGTGCCGGACACGCGTCGTCGCATGGGCTCTCCTCAGAGCTGGCGGGGGGAAACGACGAGCGAATCCTGGCATATAAGGCATCACGACATGAAGCACTGAATTCGGGCCAGATTTCGGCATGATCAACACTTCTGTCAGAAGGCAGTCGAGGCCGCGGGTCGCAGCGGCCGGGCGAGGAGAGTCAAGGTTTGGCAAAGTCACCTGATGCGGCACCCCGTGCGACGTCCCTCGTCAGCGCGGCGCCAGAGCCGGAACTCGCCGTTGACGCTCGCTGTCAAGCGGAATCAATGACACTGTCGGACCAGTGTCGGCCAGGGTCGAAAACACACAGTCAGGAATCGGCCGACCAGAACATGCCAGGGCCGCCCCCGCGTCCGGAGACGAAGGGGGCGGCCCGGCGGTCGTCCGGTCAGCCTTCGCGTTCCACCCGGATCGCGGCCTCCTCCGCGGTGAAGCCGCCCGTGTCCGGGCCGACGTCCTCGGCGATCTCCTCGCTCTCGATGTCGTCGCGTACGCCCTCGTCCTGCTGGACCAGCCGGCCGGCGCCGCGCGGGATCTCCGTGGCGCCGGCGGCGTCGACGTCGGGCTCCTCACGGCTCAGCCGGCCGTCCAGCGACTCGCCCGCACGCTGTTCCTCGGCGGTCGTGCCGAAGTCCTCCACTGCCACGGGTTCGTCACCGGGCACCGGCGCCTGCTGGGGATCCTCGGCCCACTGCTGTTCGGGATAACCGTCCTGCAGATCCGGAATCCCCTGTTCCTCCAGCTCCGAGCGCGGATCACGGTTCGTCATGGTCGAATCCCCCTCAACGGGATCGCAGGGCCGGGAGGAGTTCGCGCTCCGCCCAGCCGAAGAAATCGTCCTGGTGATCGGCGCCGATCTGGACGAGGGCGATCTCGTCGAAACCGGCGTCGACGAACGGGGTGATCTTCCGGACGTGCTCGTCGACGTCCGGGCCGCACGGCAGTTGCCCGGCGACCTGTTCGGGCGTCACGAACTCCGTCGCGGCCTCGAAGGCGGGCGGGCCGACCAGGTCCGCGTTGACCTTCCAGCCCAGCCCGAACCACCGGAACTGCTCGTGGGCGCGCTTCACCGCGGCGTCGCGGTCGGCGTCGTAGGCGACCGCGATCTGCCCGAGGCGAGGCTTGCCGGCGCCGCCGGCCGCGTCGAACATCTCGCCCAGCTTCCGCTCGGGCTCCGTCGCGATCATGAGGTCGGCCTTCTCCCCCGCGAGGCGGCACGAACTCTCGCCGGACACCGCGACGCCGATCGGCACCCGGGTCTCCGGCAGGTCCCAGAGCCTGGCCTGCTCGACGTCAAAGTACTCGCCCCGGTAGGCGACGTCGCCGCCGTCGAACAGCTTGGAGATCACCTCGACCGCCTCGGCGAGCATCTCGTGGCGTACGCCCGCGAGCGGCCAGCCCTGCCCGACGACGTGCTCGTTGAGGTTCTCCCCCGCTCCGAGCCCGAGCCGGAACCGCCCGCCGGACAGGATCTGCACGGTCGCCGCCTTCTGGGCCACCACGGCCGGGTGGTAACGGACGATCGGGCAGGTCACGAGGGTCATCAGCGGGATTCGCTCGGTGGCCTGCGCGGCCGCGCCCAGGATGGACCACGCGTATCCGGAGTGGCCCTGGGAGTGCAGCCAGGGCTGGTAGTGGTCACTGATCACCGAGAAGTCGAAGCCGGCGCGCTCGGCCGCGCGGACGTCGCGTACCAGCTGGTCGGGAGGTGCCTGTTCGCACATCATCGTGTATCCGAAAGCGGTCATCTCGGTGTCCCCCTCCCTCCTCCGTACCGGCGCCCGCCGGTACGGCGAGCCCTACCCGGGCCCGCCGGTCACGGCCGGGTCCGTACCTTCAGGCGCCTGCGGGCTCTGATCAGGGACTGGCGCTGCTGCTCGGTGCGTCCGCCCCAGATGCCGTGCTTGATGCGGTTGGTCAGGGCGTAGCGGAGGCATTCGGCCTGGACGTGGCATCCGTCGCAGATGGCGCGCGCCCGGTCGATCTGGTCGGTGCCGGCCTCGCTCGCGCTGATCGGGAAGAACAGTTCGGGATCCTCGTCCCGGCAGGCGCCCTCCGTCATCCAGGGTGCCGATGCCATGTCGATGAGCGTGCTGGTCATGGTTCCGTCTCTCGGGGAGGATTCGCGGGCGTCGATCATTCGCAGGTGAACGGCCGACTCGCGGGGCCCGGCGAATGTCTCGACGCGGTCTGCCGATGGCGGTACCGGTCGGCCGGGCCCGCGCCGAGCCAGAGCGGCATGACTCCGGCCGGGCGGCGGGTGTCGGTCTCGGCACCCGGCGTCCGTCGTACGTCGCCGGGCCCGCGGCGCACCGCGGCGGCGAGCCGGCGCGCAGACCGTCCCCGCTGCGGGGACGGTCTGGCCTGCTGGTGGGTCAGGGCTCCGGGCGGTCGACGTTCCCCCGCCAGCCGCCGGTCTCACGGCCCCGACGCTCGATGAACTCCTTGAAATGCTTCAGGTCGGACTTGGCCCGTCTCTTGAGCAGCCCCGCCTTGTCCGCGACGTTCTCCAGGAACCCCTCGGGATCGACGTCCATCTGCGTGGTGACACGTGTGGTGTCCGGGCCCGTACGGTGGAACGTCACGACACCGGCGTGCTCCGGCCCCTCGGTGGAGTGCCAGGCGACCCGCTCGTCGGGGATCTGCTCGGTGATCTGCGCGTCGAACTCACGCGTCACCCCGGCCATCTTGACGCGCCAGTGCGTCATGGTGTCGGTGACCTGGTTGACCTCTTCCACGCCCTCCATGAACTCAGGGAACTCCGCGAACTGGGTCCACTGGTTGTAGACGGTATGGATCGGTACGTTGACGTCCACGCTTTCGGTAACGGTACTCATCGTGTACCTCCACTCTTCGTGTTCGGGGTACATGGCTCGCGCTACCCGGGCTCACCTGGGACAAACGGGACGTTCAAGATCCCTTTGCCCGACCGCGGAGCATGAAAGGAGCACGACGGCAGTCGTCGACGAATCTCTCGAAATCGAGATTGGTCGGCTCGACCGCGGGTAGCGCGGGACTTCGGCCGGTCAGCGGCGCCCGCTGACGGCGTCTCCTGGTCGAAAGGTGGTCACCATGGCGTACCGCCGACAGAACACCGAGTCCGTCGAAGAGGTCCGTATCCGACTGCTGGCACGGTTTCCCCAGGAAACCCTTGAGGTGAACCGCCAGTTCGACCTCGCGGTCGCCTGCGCCGACCACCTCGGGGTCCGGCTGACCCCGCAGATGCTGGAGAACCTCGTCGTCGAGCGTCTCCAGGCCAAGACCGCCTCCCTCCGCACCTCACCGGCCGTCCCGCTCGTCTGCCGCGGACGCCGGGTCCCGCCGGCCGGGTAGCGCCGCGCCGTCGTGGGGAGGGAAGCGAACAACGTCGTCCACGGGGGATGCCTGATGAGAGACCACTTGATCGCCGGACTGCTGGCCGGAGCGGCCGGTACGACGGCGCTGAACGCCGTCACCTACATCGACATGGCGGTGCGCGGCCGGCCCGCCAGCGAGATACCGGAGCAGTTGGCGGGCCGCGCCACCGGCGGCGTCGGCCTGGACCTCGGCGACGAGGAGACCGCGGCGAACCGCCGCCAGGGACTCGCGGGCCTGCTGGGCATCGGCGTGGGCGTGGGGGTGAGCGTCGCGTACGGCCTGCTGGACGGCCTGGTCGGCGACACACGATCGACGACGGGCGAGGTCGCGGCGAGCGCGCTGGCCCTCGGGTTCGTGGCGATGCTCGGCAGCGACGTCCCGTCCACCGCCGCGGGCCTGACCGATCCGCGTGACTGGCCGGCCTCGTCCTGGATCTCCGACGTGGTGCCGCATCTGGCCTACGGCGCGGTCGCCGCGATCACCTACGACCGCCTGATCCGGCGCCGGTATCCGCGTTGACGTGCCCGAACTTCCAGATGTCGAGGGTTTCCGCCGCGTCGTGGCCGACCACGGCACCGGCCGGCGGATCACCTCCGTACGCGTGGACGACCCGCAGGTGCTGCGCGGCGTCGGCCCGGAGAAGCTGGCCGGGACGCTGACGGGGCTCTCGCTCGGCGAGCCCGAACGCCACGGCAAGTGGCTGGCGGTACCGCTGTCGGGCGACCCGGTCCTGCTCCTGCACTTCGGCATGACCGGCGCGATGGTGTGGGACGACGGCACGTCACCGGCGCACGCCCACGACCGGGTGACCTTCGTCCTGCCCGACGGCGAACTCCGCTTCCGCGACATGCGCAAGCTGCGCGGCATCTGGCTCGCCGCCGACCGGCCGGACGCCGATCGGCTGCTCGCGTCGCTCGGCCCGGACGCCCTGACGGTCGGCCGCGAGGAGTTCACCGCGGCCGTACGGACCCGCCGTCGGGTGAAGGCGACGCTGCTGGACCAGTCCGCCGTCTCCGGTCTGGGCAACCTGCTGGCGGATGAGATCTGCTGGCGGGCACGCGTGCACCCCCGACGGCGCGGCGACGACCTCACCGAGGCGGAACTCGCCACGCTGCACCGCGCGATGCGCCGCGTCCTGCGCGGAGCGATCCCGACGGGCCGCGTCCCCGGCCGCCGTACGTGGCTGACCGGCCGCCGCGACGACCCGGACCCGGTCTGCCCTCGCTGCGGCGCACGCCTGTCACGCGGCCGCGTCGCCGGCCGTACGACCATGTGGTGCCCCCGCTGCCAGCCGGAGTCGGGCTCTTGACCGCACCGGGGTATCGCCGGGCGGACGGCGAGCACCATCGTTCAGCCGGCGGAGCTCTCGCGGCCGCGGCCGAGTGAGGCGATGAGGGCCAGCACGTCGGTGGTGGCGAGGGCCGGCAGCGCCCACTTGCAGCCGCCGGTGAAGGCGTCCATCGTGTGCGGCGCGAGGCTGGAGACGGTGCCGGCGTAGGCGGCCTGTTCGGTGGGGCCGGGCAGGCCACTGGTCACGATGGCCAGCGCCAGTGCGCTGCTGACCGCGTAGCCGCCGGCGGCGGGGGACACGGCGGCCATGGCCAGGGCGACGTACAGGAGGTGGAGTCCGGCCTGGTAGGCGGGCATGCCGGAGGCGGCCTGGAGGTAGAGCGACATGAGCAGGACGACGGCGAAGTAGGCCATCGCCATGAGGACGAGTGCGAGGTAGGCCATGGAGCGGGCCCGGTCGGCGAACAGGCTCAGATCGACCAGCGGGTGACGACGGCGGGCCTGGACGGTCACGAAGACGGCGAAGAGCGCGAGGCCGGTGAGGACCGGGGCGCTGGTCCACCCGAGGGCTCCGCCCTCGGACGTGCTCGCGCACGCTGCGCGCGTAGACGGGTGCCGCCTGCTCCACTCGTTCCAGGCCTTCTTCGGTCAGTACGGCCCGCCAGCCGCGCCGGTCGCCCGCCGGGACTTCGCGGCGACCAGCCCGGCCGCCTCCAGGCGGCCGACGGCATGGGTGATCCGGCTGGACTTCGAACGGGTGATCTCCGCCGGCCGGCTCATCCGCAGGGACCTGCCGGGTGCGCGGCGCAGCCGCCACAGGATGTCGAAGTAGGTGCGTGGCAGGTCCGCCTCGCGTTCCATGTCGGCGTCCAGGCGGGCCGACGTGGCCTCCCACGCGCGGTTGAAGGCGCGGAAGACCCGCAGTTCGTCGGGGCTGAGCCAGCCGAGTTGTCCGTCGCCCGCGGCTCCACCGGGCCCTCATGGACTCCGTCCTGCCCGCGCAGGCCGGCAAAGCCCCGCCGGAGCCGATCCACTTGCGCGGGTTCTTCCAGAAGATCGTCGTTCTCCCGAATCATTCACACCTTTGACGACGTTCCGCTTGCGAATGACTGCGGTGCGTAGCACCATCGGGAGTCCCCAGACCTCCGAGATCGGTGCGGTCGAAAGAGGCGTATGTGAAGACACCAGCGATATTCCAGGCTTTTCGGAACGACACTCTCCCCGCTGGCGCGCAGTTGCTCCAGGCCGAGGACCCGGTCGCGGTGGGTGGTCACCGGCTGGCCGGACGGCTCAGGTCCGGTGGTGCCGGGCTCGCCTACGTGGCGCACGGGCGCGGTTCCGGGCTCGTGACCGTCAAGACGGCCCATCCGGGCACCACCACCGAGCCCGAACCGGTCCGTGCCCGGCTGCGCGCCGAGGCCGCGTGCGCGCGGCGACTGCCCTCCTCCTGCTCGGTGCGGCTGCTCGACGACGGCACGGATCACACCCCGCCGTACCTCGTCAGCGAGCATCTCGACGGTCCCTCCCTCGAACGGATCGTCGACGTCAAAGGGCCGCTGGCGCCCCCGCTGGTCATGGCGCTCGCCGCCGACCTCGCCCAAGCCCTCGCCGCCGTGCACGCCGCGGGGGTCATGCACGGCGACCTGGCTCCCGGCAACGTGGTGTTCACGAAGAGCGGCCTGCGCATCCTCGACTTCGGCGTCGCCGAGGGCATCTCGGGCGATCCGGCCGAGATCGGCGCGGTCGCCGACAACCCCGGGTGGCTGGCGCCGGAGCTGCTCACCGGCGGCACGCCCGGTTCCGCCTGCGACGTCTTCGGCTGGGGCTGCCTCGTCGCGTACGCCGCCACCGGCCAGAGCCCGTACCGCGAGACCGCGCCCGGCGAGACCGCCCGGTTCCGGCCCGTCGACACCGGCGCTCTCCGGCAGCCCCTCCGCGCCCTGGTCGACGCGGCCGTGGCCGAGGAC
>NZ_JBHLZP010000395.1:0-7608 GCF_042429965.1 Actinoallomurus acaciae | reverse complement strand
GCGGGGGCGTCTGCGGCGGGACCACCGGCCGGGGGGCCGCGACCGGCGGCGTTGCGACGGGCGGCGTGGCCACAGGGGGGCGCGCCGGCGTGTTGCGCTTGGGCTCGGACTGAGACGCGGGCCTGCTCTCCGGGCGGATCTCGTCGAAGCCCGCCGCGATGACCGTCACGCGGACCTCGTCGCCGAGTGCGTCGTCGATGACGGCGCCGAAGATGATGTTGGCGTCGGGCGCGGCGGCGTTGGACACGAGCTGCGCCGCCTCGTTGATCTCGAACAGGCCGAGATCGGAGCCGCCCGAGATCGACAGCAGCACGCCGTGGGCGCCGTCGATGCTGGCCTCCAGCAGCGGGCTGGAGATCGCCATCTCGGCCGCCGCGACCGAACGGTCGTCGCCGCGGGCGGAGCCGATGCCCATGAGGGCCGAGCCGGCCCCGGACATGACGGACTTCACATCGGCGAAGTCGAGGTTGATCAGACCCGGCGTGGTGATGAGGTCGGTGATGCCCTGAACACCGGAGAGGAGCACCTGGTCGGCCGCCTTGAAGGCGTCGAGCACGCTGACCTGGCGGTCGGAGATCGACAGCAGCCGGTCGTTCGGGATGACGATGAGGGTGTCGACCTCGTCGCGCAGCGTCTCGATGCCGGCCTCGGCCTGCATGGCGCGGCGCTTGCCCTCGAAGCTGAACGGGCGCGTGACCACGCCGATCGTGAGAGCGCCGAGGGAACGGGCGATGTTGGCCACCACGGGCGCCCCGCCCGTGCCGGTGCCGCCGCCCTCACCCGCGGTGACGAAGACCATGTCGGCGCCCTTGAGCACCTCTTCGATCTCCTCGCGGTGATCCTCGGCGGCCTTGCGGCCGACATCGGGATTGGCGCCGGCGCCGAGACCGCGGGTGAGCTCGCGGCCGACGTCGAGCTTGACGTCGGCGTCACTCATGAGCAGCGCTTGGGCGTCGGTGTTGATCGCGATGAATTCGACGCCCTTGAGGCCCTCTTCGATCATGCGATTGACGGCATTGACGCCGCCACCGCCGATGCCGACGACCTTGATGACCGCTAGGTAATTCTGCGGTGCTGCCACAACGAGGGGCCCTTCCGCTCGCTCGATCTCTATGACCATCGGCCGCCCGTCAAGGCGACCGTCATGTTTCTTACCGGGGCCGGAACCCTCACCCTCAAGTTGAGACTTACAGTTATGTCAACCTAAGGCTGATACGGACAGTAGGGGTGCACCACTGCAGGGTCAACTAACCCGGCCCCGAGCCGATCGGCGTGTCGCGCGACATCCCACAAATCCGGTTTCGTCCCCCGCCACATGCCGAATCTCCCCGTCATGCGGCCGATCCAGTGTGGCGCGTTCGAAGGCCTCACCGCTACTCGGTGGTGACAACCTCCGGCGCGCTCACGTCGATGGTCTTGGTTCCGCGGTGCGTGGTCGTACTCAGCAGCCCGCGGAGCAACCGTAGCTTGTCATCGGCGCGTTCCGGCGCACCCCACACGATGGCGAGACCCTCTTTGAGCCGCAGCGTGACCGCCTCGGGCGAGCGCGCCTCGACGCTCGCGACACGCCGGGAGAGCCAGGCGGGCAGGGTGCGGATGACGGCCAGGCCGGACCGCAGCGACGGATCGCTCTGCACGGGGGTCGCCACCACGAGCTCCGGCAGGCCGCGCGGGCGCGCCGCCGACGTGAGAACCGTCACGCCGTACCGGTCGATCTGCAGGAACCGGTTGTCCTGCTGGACGGCGGCCACCGGGGTGCGCTCGCGGACGACGATGCGGACCGTGGCCGGCCAGCGCCGCTCGACCCGCGCGGTCTCCACCTCCTGGACCGCCTCGACCCGGTCGCGTACGGCCCCGGTGTTCAACTTGATGAGCGGCTCGCCGAGGCGTACGCGGGCGACGGCGAGCAGGCGGTCGCGCGGCACCAGCCGCTCCCCCACCACGTCGATGTGCCGGGCGACCAGCAGCCGTGAGCCCAGCAGCACCCACGCCGCCGTGCCGAGCACGCCGGTGACGAGCAGCGCGACGAACAGCACCTTCCAGCGGCTCGACCGGTCGCGCCGCCTCGCCGGAAGGGCCCGCGGTGTGCGGTCCGCGCCGGGCGAAGAGACGTCCGGCTCGTCGGTCTCGCTGGTCACCTGGCCCTCCTCACCTGCTCGGACACGCCCGTGACCAGGCGCGGCCGTGGTCGGCGGCGCAGAGACGGCAACGGACGCCCTGACGGTCTCTCAGGCGCCGAGGAGCCCCAGGATCTTCGGCCCGAGCGTCGTCACGTCTCCGGCGCCCATGGTGATGATGACGTCCCCGGGGGCGGCGATCGCCGCGACACGCCCGGGCACGGCGTTTCCGTCGGCCTCGTAGGTGACCCGTCCGTGCGGGACGGCCTTGGCGACCAGTTCGCCCGTCACGCCGGGGATCGGGTCCTCGCGGGCCGGGAAGACGTCGAGCACGACGACCTCGTCGGCCAGCCCGAGCGCCTCGCCGAACTCGGCCGCGAAGAACTTGGTGCGGCTGAACAGGTGCGGCTGGAAGACCGCGACGATGCGGCCCCCGCCCAGCTCACCGACGTAGTCACGGGTGGCGCGCAGGTCGGCGGCGAGCTCGGTGGGGTGGTGGGCGTAGCTGTCGAAGACCTTGACGCCCGCGACCTCGCCCTTGGGCTCCAGGCGGCGGCGCGCGCCGGTGAAGCCGGCCAGGCCCGCGGCGATGGCCTCCGCGTCCTCGCCCAGCTCGACGGCCGTGGCGTACGCGGCGGTGGCGTTCAGCGCGTTGTGGCGCCCCGGGACGGAGAGCTCCAGCGCCCGCCCGTCCACGGTGAAACGCGAGCCCAGACCGCGAGGCGTGAAGTCCGCGACCCGATAGGCGGCGTCCTCGGCCTCGCCGTAGGTGCGGACCGTCAGGCCGCGGCGCGCGCCCTCCTCGCCGAGCTCGCGCGCGACCGGGTCGTCGGCGCAGACCACGAGCAGCCCGCCCGGCTCGATCCGCTCGACGAAACGCGCGAAGGTCTCCTTGACCTTCGCGAAGTCCGCGTAGTTGTCGAGGTGGTCGGCCTCGACGTTGGTCACGATGGCCGCTCGGGGGGCGAAGTTCAGGAACGAGCCGTCGCTCTCGTCGGCCTCGGCGACGAACAGGTCGCCGGACCCGTCGGCGGCGCCCAGGCCGGTGGTGACGAGCTGGCCCCCGATGCAGTACGACGGGTCGGCGCCCGCCTGCTGGAGGGCCACGGTCAGCATCGAGGTCGTCGTGGTCTTGCCGTGGGTGCCCGCGACCGCCACGGACCGGCGGCCGTCCATCAGGGACGCCAGCGCGGCGGCGCGGTGGAGGACGAGCAGGCCGCGCTCGCGCGCGGCGGCCAGCTCCGGGTTCGTCTCGCGGATCGCGGTCGAGACGACCACCGTGGTCGCCTCGCCGACGTGCTCGGCCGCGTGCCCGACGTACGTCGCCGCGCCCAGCTCGCGCAGGTCGCCCAGCAGGTCGGAGTCCTTCGCGTCGCTGCCGGAGACCGGGATGCCGCGCCCCAGCATGATGCGGGCGATGCCCGACATGCCGGCTCCGCCGATGCCGACGAAGTGGACGCGTCCCAGCCGGTCGGCCGGCACGACCTCGACCGGCGTGACCAGACTCATGCGGCTTCCTCCGCCGGAGGAGTGGCCTTGGCCGTTCGCTCGCTCATGTCTCTCCCCCGTGGTTCAGGCGCCGGTGTTCATGCGCTCCGCCGCCACGACCCGGTTGACCATCGCGGCGAGGGCGACGTCGGCGTCGCGGCGGCCCATGCGGGCCGCGGCCTCGGACATCTGGGCGACCCGCTCGGCGTCGGACAGGACCGGCAGCACGTTGGCGCGGATCCAGTCGGCGGTCAGCTCGGCGTCCTCGACCAGCAGGCCGCCGTTGCCCGCGACGATCGGCTCGGCGTTGAGGCGCTGCTCGCCGTTGCCGATCGGGAGCGGGACGTACGCCGCGGGCAGCCCCACCGCGGTCATCTCCGCGCAGGTCATCGCGCCCGCCCGGCACATCGCGAAGTCGGCCGCGGCGTAGGCCAGGTCCATCCGGTCGCAGTACGGAAGCATGATGTAGGCCGGGTCGTCGGGCGTGACCTCGGGCTCGCTGGCGTTCTTGGGGCCGACGATGTGCAGGATCTGGATGCCGGCGGCCCGCAGGGAGTCCACCGTCGCGGTGAGCGCGCGGTTGAGCGAGCGTGCTCCCTGCGACCCTCCGAAGACCAGCAGGGTCGGCAGGTCCGACCGCAGGCCGAAGTGCGCCCGCGCCTTGTCGCCCATGGCCAGCCGGTCGAGGGTGGCGATCTCCCGGCGCAGCGGGATGCCGAGGACCTCGGCGTGCGGCAGCGGCGTGTCGGGGGCGGCCACCGCGACGTGCTCGGTGAACCGCGCGCCGAGGCGGTTGGCCAGGCCGGGCCGCGGGTTCGCCTCGTGCACGATGATCGGCACCTTGCGGCGGCGGGCGGCGAGGTAGCCCGGGGTCGCGACGTAGCCGCCGAAGCCGACCAGCACGTCGGCCTGGACGCGGTCGAGCACGGCGGCGGCCGTGTTGATCGCGCCGGCGAGGCGGCCGGGCACGGTCAGCAGGCGCGGCGTGAGCGTGCGGGGCAACGGCACCGGCGGGATCAGCGCGAGTTCGTAACCGCGCTGGGGCACGAGTCTGGTCTCCAGGCCGCGCTCGGTGCCCAGGCAGATGACCTGGACCCCGGGGTCCTCGCGGCGCAACGCGTCGGCGAGGGCCAGGCCGGGTTCGATGTGTCCTGCGGTCCCGCCTCCGGCCAGGACAACCCTCATGCTCGTGCTCCTGCTCATCGGTCGCTCACCCTTGTCACTAGCTCCGCGTGGCCGGCCTCGTACCTCGACCGCCCACGCCGCTCGCATCGCCGGGGTCACTCATCGGTCGCTCACCCTCGTCACGCGCCTCGCGGGCCGGCCGCGTACCCGGCCGTCCGCTCCGCTCGCTCCCGCGGGATCACTCCTGCTCATCTGCTCGCTCGCCCTTGGTACAAGCCCATGCTCAGCGCTTGGCCAGGCCCAGCCAGCTTAGAGCCAGCGCGGCCGGACCCGGACCACGTGCTGCCAGGGCCTGCCGGGCGCCGGGCTCGCGCTTGGCGAACGACAACAGCATGCCCAGAACGATCAGCGTGGGGATCAATGCTGACCCACCGTACGACACCAATGGCAGAGGGATACCCGTAATGGGCAGGACGCCGATCACCGCACCGATGTTCACAATCGCCTGACCCGCCACCCAGGCGGTCGCCCCGGCCGCCGCGAGCTGCATGAACGGGTCCTTCACGCGCCGCGCGATCCGCAGCCCGGCGTACGCGAGCAGGCCGAACAGGCCGAGCACGATGAGCGTGCCGATCAGCCCGAGCTCCTCCCCGATGATGGCGAAGATGAAGTCGGTCTCGGGGTGGGGCAGGTAGTTCCACTTGGCGCGGCCCTCGCCCAGGCCGGTGCCGAACCAGCCGCCCGACGCGATGGCGTACAGGCCCTGCACGCCCTGGTAGTTGACCGTGAGCTGGTTGCCGGACTTGTCGAGGAAGACGGTCAGGCGCTGCAGGCGGTACGGCTCGACGATGATGAGGATGGACACGAGCACCCCGGTCACGCCGACCAGGCCGACGAAGAGCCGCCCGGGGGCGCCCACGACCCACAGCAGAGCCAGGAAGATCGTCAGCAGGACGAGCGTGGTGCCGAGGTCGCTGCCGAGCATGACGAGCATGACGAGGACGCCCGTGCCGGGCAGCAGCGGGATCAGCAGCTGCCGCCACTCGGTGAGCTGGCGGAGCCGCTCCTTGCGGGCCAGCAGGTCGGCGCCCCACAGGATCAGCGCGAGCTTGGCCGGCTCCGACGGCTGGAGCTGGAACGGGCCGCCGAAGCTGATCCAGCGCTGCGCGCCGTTGGCGCTCTGGCCCAGCCCGGGGACCAGGGTGACGAGCAGGGCCAGCGCCGACACCAGCATCAGCGGGTAGGCCAGCGTGCGGAAGACCTTGGTCGGCATCCGGCTCGCCAGCCACATCAGCGGCAGCCCGATCGCCACCCACAGCGCCTGCTTCTCGAACAGGGTGAACGCCGATCCGGTGTCCTGGTACTGCCGGACGCTGGAGGCCGACAGCACCATCACCATGCCGAGCGCGAGCAGCAGCACCGAGCAGCCCAGCACCAGGTAGTACGAGGTCAACGGCCGGTCGAGCAGGCCCGCCATCCCCGAGAACCAGCCGCGCGGCCCGGAGTCCTCCTCCTCGGCCCGCGTCCTCGGCTCGACGACGCTCATGAGCCCTCCTTCGCCCCGCCCCGCGAGAACGCTCCGCGTCTCCTCAGGGGCTCCGGAGCCGGGAGAGCGACCAGGCGCGCCGTCCTTCCGGTTCGCTCGCTCCGCTCGCTCATGGCTCACTCTCCTCGCCGCCCACGGTGCCCACCGATCACCTCCGCCCCGGCGGGCGGGCTCGCTCCGTTCAGGACGCGGTGAGGCGCCCGACCGCGGTGGCGAAGGCCTCGCCGCGCGCCGGGTAGCCGGCGAACATGTCGAAGGAGGCTCCGACCGGCGCGAGCAGCACCGTGTCGCCGGGCCGCGCCAGGGCGGTGGCCGCGGCGACGACACGGTCCATGGCCCCAGTGTCGGTGTCGGCGACATCGACCACCGGGACATTCGGCGCGTGTCGCGCAAGTGCCGTCGCGATCCGCGCCCGATCGCGGCCCATGAGTACCGCTCCGCGCAGTCTGTCGGCGCACGAGCGGACGAGCTCGTCGACGTCGGCGCCCTTCAGCAGACCGCCGGCGATCCACACGATCGAGCGGTACGCGGCCAGCGACGCGGCGGCGGCGTGCGGGTTGGTGGCCTTGGAGTCGTTGACGTAGGCGACGTCGCGGACGGTGGCGACCAGCTCGATCCGGTGCGGGTCGGGCGTGAACCGGCGCAGCCCCTCGCGTACGGCGTCGACCGGCACCCCGAACGCGCGGGCCAGGGCCGCGGCCGCCAGGGCGTTGGCCACGTTGTGCGGGGCGTAGGGGCGCACGTCGGACAGCTCGGCCAGCTCGGCCGCCTCGCGCACCGGGTCGTCGGTGAAGGCGCGGTCGACCAGCAGGTCCTCCACCAGGCCGAGCTGTCCGGCGAGCGGCGAGCCCAGCGTGAACCCGACCGAGCGCTCGGCGCGCTCGCCGAGCCGGGTGGACCACTCGTCGTCCGCGTTCACGACGGCGAGGGTGCCCGGGGCGAAGATCTTGGCCTTGTCGGCGGCGTACGCATCGAGGGAACCGTGCCAGTCGATGTGGTCCGGCGCCACGTTGTGCACGGTCGCGGCGTACGGGCGGACCGAGGCCGACCAGTGCAGCTGAAAGCTGGACAGCTCGACGGCCAGCACGTCGTACGGCTCGGCGCCGTCGCCGGTCACGGCCTCCACGATCGGGGTGCCGACGTTGCCCACGGCGAGCGTGCGGTGCCCGGCGGCCTCCAGCATGCACGCGAGCATGCGCACGACGGTGGTCTTGCCGTCGGTGCCGGTGATGGCCAGCCAGGGCGCGGCGCCGGGGCCGCGCAGGCGCCAGGCGAGCTCGACCTCGCCGATGATCTCCACGCCGGCCGCGGCCGCGGCGGCGAGCAGCGGCG
>NZ_JBHLZP010000394.1:0-7609 GCF_042429965.1 Actinoallomurus acaciae | reverse complement strand
CGGACCTGCCGATGGCCAGGGCGCCGCCGGCGAACCACCGGTTCACCCGCCTGGCCGACGTCCGGTACGCCGGCCAGGTCCACGGGGGCACGGTGCCGATCCCGCCCGGACGCCTCGTGGACGCCGCGGCGGTGGCCGGGCTGGCCGAGCGGTTCCATCGCACGCACGACCGGCTGTACGGCTTCGCGCAGCCGGACCTCCCCGTGGAGCTGGTGAACCTGAGGCTGGAGGCGCGCGTGCTCACCACGGCGCCCGAGCCCGCGGCCGCCGCGCCCCGCCGGAGGGAGCCGGACGGGGTACGCCGGGCATGGTTCGACGGAGCCTTCCGGGACGTGCCCGTCCGGAGCGTGGGGTCGGTGCCGGTGGACGTACGGCGGGAGGGACCCGCGCTGCTGGCGGGCTCGGGCACGACCATCGTGATCCCGCCCGGGTTCGCGTTCGAGGTGACCGCGGGCGGCACCACTCTGATGTTCGACGCCTCCCGTACGCGGGCCGAGGTGCTGGCGGACCTGCGGGACGCACGGCTGGAGGCGGTCCGGTGACGGCGACGATCCTGGCCTCGGTGGTCGACAACCGGCTGCACGCCATCGCCGCGCGGATGGCCGACGCGATGCTCCGGTCCTGCCGGTCGGCGGCGTTCCAGAGCCGCGACTTCGTGACGGGGATCTTCGGCGCCGACGGCGCGTGGATCGCCACCAAGGACTTCATCCCCGTCCTGGCCGGGTCGCTGCCCAGCGCGTACGAGGGCATTCTCGCCAAGTTCGCCGGAGACGTCGGCGAGGGCGACGTCTTCCTGCTCAACGACCCGTACCACGGCAACAACCACCCGCCGGACGTCACCGTCCTGAAGCCGGTCTTCCACCGGGGAGTGCTCCGCTTCTGGACCGCGACCAAGGGGCATCACGCCGACGTCGGCGGCAGCGGCGGGGAGATCGGCTACAACCCCGGCGTCCGGGACTGCTACGAGGACGCGCTGCGGATCCCGCCCGTCCGGCTGTACCGGCGCGGCGAACGGCAGGACGACGTCTGGGACCTGATCCTGGCGAACCTCCGGCTGCGCGACGCGGTCGAAGGCGACCTGCACTGCCAGGTCGGGGCGGCCTCGATCGGGGAACGCGAGCTGATCGCGATGCTCGACGCGTTCGGCGTCGGGCCGGTGCTGGAGGCCGTGGAGCTCCAGCTCGCCGCCTCGGCCCGGCACATGCGGTCGGAGATCGCCCGCTGGCCGGACGGGGTCTACGCGGCCGTCCGGCACCTCGACGACGGGGGTGAGCACCACCGGGAGCCCATCGCGGTCCGGCTCCGGCTCACCGTGGCGGGGGAGCGCGCCGTCTTCGACTTCACCGAGTCCGACCCGCAGGTGGTCGGCTACGCGAACTCGACCCGCGCCAACACCGTGGCCTCGACGCTCGTCGCGCTCTTCGGGGTGACCGACCCCGCGCAGCGCCGTACCAGCGGCGCGCTCTCGGCGGTCGACATCCGCACCCGGCCCGGGACGATCGCGCACGCGGTCGAGCCGGCCGCGACCACGTTGTGCACGATCACCGCCTGCGAGGCGATCGTGGAGACGGTGTGGCTGGCCCTGTCCCAGGCCGACCCGGCGATCACCAACGCGGGGTGGTGCCGGGGGTACACGTTCGCCGCCGTCGGCGTCGACGAGCGGACCGGCCGAGTGTTCGGCGCCTCCGGTGCGCTCAAGGGCGGCTCCGGGGCCACGCTCGGGTTCGACGGATGGGACGCGATCGGGCCGCCGGTCGCCATGGGCGGCGGCCGCGAGGTGGACGTCGAGCTGCACGAGCTCGGCGCCCCCATGACCATCCTGCACCAGGGCTTCGCGACCGACTCGGCGGGCGCGGGCCGCCGGCGCGGTGGTCTCGGCGGATTCTCGCGCTGGCGCATCGACCAGGACGGCGTCCGGGTCGTCTGCATCGGCTCGGGCGCGCTGGACCAGACCGTGCCGTACGGTCTGGCGGGCGGCCGGGCGGCCCCGCCGAACCGGAGCGTGGTGTACCACCGGGACGGGCGGGTCACGACGCCGCGCACCAACAGCACGCTCGTCCTGGGCCGCGGCGACGTCGTCGAGATCCACACCTCCGGTGGCGGCGGCTACGGCGATCCCCGGGAACGGTCGCGCGCGGCCGTCCTCGCCGACGTGCGCGACGGCCTGGTGTCGGAGGCCGCCGCCCGGGACGTGTACGGCCTGAACCCCACCGACGACACGGAGAGTGAGTCGTGAACGCGGTCCCTCTACGGGTGGACATCCCGTACGCGGGTGCGTTCGAAGGCCGGGGGCGGATCGGCCGCGTCGACCCCTCGCGCGGCGACATCGCGTCTCAGCCGTACCCCGTCCGCGTCCACGACGCCCGTCCCCTGCGGCCGAACCTGTCCCTGGACCGTGCGGGACTCGTCCTGGCCGAGACGATCCGCGAGCCGACCCGCAACGCCCTCCACTCCGGATTTCTGGTCCCCGACGCGGGACCGGACGCCGGGCCCCGGATCAGCCTGGAGGCCCGGTTCTTCGCGTTCTTCGGCCGAGGCGCCGCACCGCGGCAGATCGGAGCATTTCCATGGCCCTGCACATCCTGGTACTCGACATCCCCTCGAACGGGCACGTGCTGCCAAAGGTCGACCTGGTCGACCAGCTGGTCCGGCGCGGGCACCGGGTCACCTACGTGGTGGCCGAAGGGCTGGCGGACCGGGTGCGGCGCTTCGGCGCGGAGGTCGTCACCTACACCTCCCTCGACCCGCTCGCCAGCCTGTCCGAGGACGACCCGGCGGCGGCCACCAGGGCGTTCTTCCGCGAGAACCTGGCCATCCTGCGCGCCGCGCGCGAGTACCTCGGCGCCGAACGCCCGGACGCCGTCGCCTACGACGAGGCGGCCTTCCAGGCGGGCCGCATCCTGTCCAGGATCTGGCGGCTGCCGCCCGTCCTGCTGACCCCGAGCGTCGTGTCCAACGAGCACTACTCCTACTTCGACCACATGGAACGCCTCGTGCCCGGCCACCGCCTGGCCGACCCGGTCGGGGAGATCTCCCAGGCCCTCGCCGGGTTCGGGCTCGCCGACCAGCTGCGTGACTTCCTGTGGAGCGTCCGGCGGGTCGAGGAGCTCACGATCGCGTTCGTCCCGTCCCGGCTCCAGCCCGCGTACGAGACGTTCGACCCCGAGCAGGTCTTCTTCGTCGGGCCGAGCGTCGAGAAGCGGGACTTCCTGGGCACCTGGGATCCGCCGCCGGCCGCCGCCCGGCTGGCGCTGGTGTCCCTGGGCAGCGTGCGCAACGGCGATGCCGGGTTCTTCGAGACGGTGGTCGGCGCGTTCGCCGGACGGGCGTGGCACGTCGTCGTGACGGTGGGGGACGGGCTCGACGACGCGGACGTCGAGCGGATCGCCGGTCTCGCACCGAACGTGGAGGTCCGCCGCTGGGTCTCCAACGTGAGCGTCCTGGAGCACGCGGACGTGTTCGTGACGCACGGCGGCAGCGGATCGCTGGTCGAGGCGTGGCACACCGCGACACCGGTCGTCATCGTCCCCCCGGCCCCCGACTTCCGGCCCTACGCCGAGCAGATCCTCCGGCTCGGGGCGGGCCGTGTGATCGAACCGTCCGAGCTGGACGCCGGCCGGCTCGTCGCCGAGGTGGAGGCGGTGGCGTCGGACGACGCCGTACGCGAGCGCATGCGCGAACTGCGGGCGCACGCCCGCGCCGCGGGGGGCGCCCGCCGGGCCGCCGACGTCGTCGAGGCCTACCTGGGCCTGCCCGCACCGGAGAGGAAGGCGTCGTGACCGGGCGGCCACCCGCCGGAGCTGTGATCGTCACCGGCAGCGGGTCGGGGGTCGGGGCCGGCACGGTGGTCGAGCTGGCCGGGCGCGGCTACCAGGTCGTGGCGTCCGTCCACTCCCGCGACCGTGCCGCCGGGCTCGCCGGGCTGGTCGCCCGATCAGGTGTCGAGATCGACGTCGAGGAGCTGGACGTCACCGACGAGTCCTCGATCCCCGCGTTCGTGGACGCGGTCGCGGCCCGCCACGGCGGCCTGCACGCGATCGTCAGCAGTGCCGGTGTCATGGGCGTCGACACGTTCGAGAACGAGGACCTCGCGAGCTACCGCAGGACGTTCGACGTGAACGTGTTCGGCCCGGTCGCGCTGCTCAAGAGCGGCCTCCCGCACCTGCGCGCCGGGGGCGGCCGGTTCATCGCGGTCGGCAGCGTCGCGGGCGTGCTCGGCCTGCCGTTCCAGGAGTCCTACTCCGGGTCGAAGTTCGCGCTCGAAGGCATCCTGGAGGGCTTCGCCCCCGTGGCGCGGCGCGTCGGGGTCGCGGTGTCGATCGTCGAACCGGGGCCGATCAGCACGGACGCGGTGGGCAGGACCGACTGGGCGCGCATCCTCGACCGGGCCGGCCCGTACGAGAAGGTGCTGCGGCAGTACTACGACAACGCGGCGGCGCGGCAGGGCACGCTGCCCGAGCTGCCGGCGACGCAGACGGCGGCCGAGGTCGCCTCCGCCATCGCGGATCTCCTCGGGTCCGACGACCCGCCGTTCCGTTGTCAGACCGCCGCCGACACCCGTCTCCTCATCGCCCGGAAACTCGCCGACGTGAACGGTGAGACGGTCGGCACGGTCATCGGCCGGTGGCTGGATCCCGCTCCTTCGAAAACGGTGGAATAGGGGGGTCGTCAGGGGATCTTGACGACCGTTTCCGCTTATACCTTTATCGCATGGCTGAGAATCTCGATGAGAAGACACGGGCATTCATCGACAACAAGAACTTCCCGGTGGTCGCCACCGTGAACGAGGACGGGAGCCCGCATTCCTCGATTGTTCTGATCAAACGAGATCAGGACGACGCCCTGTTGTTCGTGACCCATGCGGGCCGCCGCACCGAACGCAATATCTCCCGCGACCCGCGGGTCAACGTTTCGGTGTTCGACATCGAGAACCCGGTCACCTCGATCGAGATCCGTGGCACCGCGAAGGTGCTCGAGGGCGGCGGCAGGGAACTGGCCGACGAGCTCACGCTGAAGTACCTCGACGAGGTCCACGACGTGGACGACGTCTCGCGCGTGGTGGTCCGCGTGGTGCCGCACAAGGTCATCCCGTTCCCGCCGGAGCCGGCGAAGTGACGTACGGGCCGGGACAGGGGCCGGGCCCGCTGTCCCTGTCCGACGACGAGCTCACGGCGCTGCTGGCCGGGCACCGGATGGGCGCGCTGGCCGCGAACAAGGGCGACGGCCATCCCCATCTGTCCACCGTGGCGTATCACTGGGATCCGGCGCGGCGTCTGGTGCGGATCAGCACGATCGACGATCGGGCCAAGGTACGGCGGCTGCGCCGCGACCCCCGGGCGGCGCTGTACGTGACCAGCGCGGACCACCTGGCGTTCGTCGTCGCGCAGGGGAAGGCCGAGCTGTCGGCGGTGAGCGAGGTGCCCGGCGACGCCGCGGGCCGCGAGCTGCTCGCCCTGCAGCCGCCCTTCGCGCGCGCGGACGACGAGAAGGCGTTCCTGGAGCAGATGGTGATCGACCGGCGGCTGGTGATCAGGCTGCGGGTCTCCCGGCTGTACGGGACCCGGCTGGATGTTCCCTGAGGCCGTCCCGGACACGCGTGAACGCGGGCGCCCGGCGGGGGCCCGCGTTCACGCGATGTGGGGTCAGGCCCGGACGGTGGCCAGCGCCTTCGACCAGGACTCGAGCTGGTTCAGCACCCGCTCCAGCTCGGCCTGCCGGAAGTCCTGCGGCGTGAACTCGGGGTAGCTCGGGAAGTCCCCCGGGATCAGCAGGGTGACCTGCGCGGCGACCGACGCCACGCTCAGCTCGGTCGCGACCAGCTTGAGGTGCTCGACGGCCCGCGCGGCGCCGACGGCGCCGTAGCCGACGAAGCCGACCGCCTTGTTGCCCCACTCGGCGTGGACGAAGTCGAACGCGTTCTTCAACGCGGCGGGCGGCGCGTGGTTGTACTCCGGGGTGACCACGAGGAAACCGTCGTACCGGGCGACGACCTCGGCCCAGCGCTTGGTGTGCTCGCCGGCGTACTGGCCGACGGCCGCGGGGATCAGCTCGTCATAGAGCGGCAGGTCGTAGTCGGCGAGGTCGACGATCTCATATTCCGCCTCGACGCGCTTGGCCGCGATCCCGTGCACCCAGTCGGCCACCGAACGGCCGATCCTGCCCGGGCGCGTGCTACCGACGATAATGGCGATCTTTGTCATTTCTGGTTCCCTGTCCTTCGACTTTCCTCAATCCTTCACCAGTTCTCCGATCGGCGAAAGAAGGCACTTGTCTTTCCCGTGGTTACACGGATGTTCCCTCTACCTGAACTCGGTGCCGGACGGAACAATCGATGCGACATAAAAGGGAGTGGCATGGACGTCGCGGAGACCACGGTGGAAAAGGCGCGCTCCCGATGGCCGGCCCTCGCGGTGCTGGCCACCGGGCAGCTGATGCTGATCATCGACGGCACGGGGGTCGCGGTGGCGCTGCCGCGGATCCAGGAGGACCTCGGCCTGGCCGGCGCGCAGCTGTCCTGGGTGGTCAACGGTTACCTGGTCGCCTTCGGCGGCCTCCTGCTGCTGTGCGGGCGCCTCGGCGACCTCCTCGGGCGCCGGCGGATCTTCCTGGGCGGCATCGCGGTGTTCACGACGGCCTCCGCGCTGTGCGGCGTGTCCGGCGACGCGGCGCTCCTGGTGGCCGCGCGGTTCGCGCAGGGGGTGGGATGCGCGATGGCGGGCTCGGTGATCACCGGCATGGCCGTGGTGCTGTTCCCCGAGGGCCGGGAACGGGTCCGGGCCATCACGGTGATCGCGTTCGTGGCGGCGGGCGGCGGTTCGGTCGGCGCGCTCGGCGGAGGCGTGCTCACCGAACTGTTCGGCTGGCAGGCGATGTTCCTGGTCAACCTGCCGATCGGCGCGCTGCTGCTGTTCTTCGGCCGCCGGAGGCTGACCCCGGACCACGGGATCGGCTGGGGCGCCGGGGCCGATCTCCTCGGAGCGGGACTGGTCACCGCCGGGCTGATGTCGCTGGTCCTGGCGATCGGCGATCTGGGGCCCGGCGCCTCCGGCGCGGTGCTTCCCGCCACGCTGGCCGTGGTGGGCATGGCACTGCTCACGGGCTTCGTGCTGCGCCAGAGGCGGGCCACGGCACCACTGCTGGATCTGTCGATCTTCCGCTCCCGTGCGCTGTCGGGAGGGAACCTGCTGCAGGCGCTGTTCGTCGGCGCGATGTTCGGGTTCCAGTATCTGGTCACGCTCTACCTCCAGGAGATGCTGGGCCTGAGCTCGCTGGAGACCGGGCTCGCCTACCTCCTGGCCTCGGCCGTGATCGGGGCGACCTCGCTGGCGCTCGCCGGACCGCTGATCGTCCGGCTCGGCGTGCGGCGGGTGCTGGCGGCCGGGCTGGCGGCCGGCGTGCTGGCGTTCGGCTGGCTGGCACGCGTTCCGGAGCGGGGCACGTACGCGGCCGACGTGCTGACCGCGATGCTGGCGCTGGGTCTCTCCGCGGGACTGGTCCTGCCGGCCGCCACCGCGCTCGGCATGACCGGGGCCTCCCACGTCGACTCCGGGGTCCGCTCCGGAGTGACCGGCACGGCGCAGCAGGTCGGCGGCGCACTGGGCGTGGCGGT
>NZ_JBHLZP010000393.1:0-13647 GCF_042429965.1 Actinoallomurus acaciae | reverse complement strand
CGTTCTTGTCGCTGGTCGTCCCGCTGGTCGTCTTCTTCGCCTTCCAGCGTTACTTCGTCCAAGGCGTCCTGGCCGGCTCCGTCAAATAGCGTGTCGTCCATATCCGGGCAACGCTGGAATGCCGGTGTTCCGGCTCTCCGTCGGGCGCCACGGTAGGTTCTAGGCGTGGAGGACATCGACCGGCAGATCGTCGCCCTGCTCGCGGGTGAGGGTCGCATGAGTTTCACCGACCTGGCGCGCGAGACCGGCCTGTCCGTCTCCGCCGTCCATCAGCGGGTGCGCCGCCTGCAGAAGCGCGGCGTGATCAAGGGCTACGCCGCCGTCCTCGACCACGAGGCCGTCGGCCTGCCGCTCACCGCCTTCGTCTCGATCAAGCCGATCGACCCGGCGGCGCCCGACGACGCACCGGAGAAGCTCGCCCACCTCGACGAGATCGAGGCCTGCCACTCGGTGGCCGGCGACGAGAGCTACATCCTCAAGGTCCGGGTCACCTCGCCCGGCGCGCTGGAGGAGCTCCTCCAGCAGATCCGGGCCGCCGCCAACGTCTCCACCCGGACGACGGTCGTGCTGAGCACCCCGTACGAAGGCCGCCCGCCTCGCCTCTGAACAGGCCGATCACGCCCATGTGCCGGTCCGTCTATGCGAAGAATCCCACGTGATGACACGGACTCGCCACAAGCCTTCCGTGCCGGTGCGATGCGCAGGGCATACGGACTCCGGTGGCTCGTAGTCGTCGCCTTCGGGCCCCGCGGTCGCGAAGGTATAGCGCATGTCTTCGCGGATGCGCCGGGGTATGGCCTCGGGTTCAGGGGATTGGCTGCTGATGTTCCTGCGGGCCAGGGACTCCCCACCTGGCCGCCGGTTCGGGACGGCGTCCGGTCCGGGGGAGTGGCTTCTGGTCTTCCTCGAGGCCGCACGCCCGCCGGGCCGGTTCGTCGCCGCAGGGCTGGAACCGGTACGGGCCAAGGGAGCGTGATGGTCGCCAGAATGCTGTTCGCCGCGCTGCTCGGCGCACTCATCGGGGGCGCCGAGCTGGTCGGCAGATACCAGGACAAACCGGCCGCGGCGATGTTCTCGCCGTCCGGCCTGCTCTACATCGCGGTCAACGCCTCGGCCTCCACCGCGGCGCTGATCACCGCCGAGGCGATGGGCTGGGGCTTCGCGCTGCCGGCCGGCGCGCCGGCGATCGGCGGCTCGGTCGCCCAGGTCATGGCCTCCGCGGTCGGCTCCGCGGCGATCTTCCGTTCCTCGTTCATGATCGCTCAGGACAAGGGCGTCAGCATCGGCCCGATCCTCCTGCTGTCGGGACTGCTCAAGATCGTCGATGCGGCGATGGACCGCAAGCGCGCACTCAGCCGGCTGTCCACCAACGACCTCGCCGGGCTGTCGTTCGCGGGCGACCACGCCGCGCTGGCCGAACTGTGCAGCCACGCCATCCGGAGGTACGACCTGGCGGAGGCGCAGCGCCTCGGAGAGCTGGCGGCCGACCTGCGGGCACGCGACGACCTCACCGACGCGGACAAGCTCGACTGCTTCGGGCTGGAGCTGAGCCGGATGGTGGGGGAGCGGGCGCTGCGCAAGGCCGCCGAACGCCTCCGCGACCGGCCGGAGCTGGCGGAAGTGCCCACGCCCGCGCCCGCCGCCGTGGTCGAAGAGGTCGTGACGGCCGCCACCACGAGCGGCGAGGAGGAGAGCGAGTTCGCCTCACGGCTGGGTGGGAGCAGACGGCTCGCGCGTCGTTCGGAATACTGAGAGGCACGTCGCGACCGCCGCGGCGGAGCGGAGGGAGGCGTCTCATGGTACGAGCGGGAAAGATGGGGGAGATCGCCCAGTCGGTCAAGCCGCGGCTGCGCGGCTGGCTGCACGCCGGTACGTTTCCGGCCGCCCTCGTCGCCGGCCTCGTCCTCGTCGCGCTCGGCCCGACGCTGTCGGCACGCCTCGCCGCGGCCGTGTACGCACTGACCTCGGCCCTGCTGTTCGGCGTCTCCGCCCTCTACCACCGGGGACACTGGTCCGAGCGGGCCGAGGCGGTGCTCCGCAGGTTCGACCACGCCAACATCTATCTGATCATCGCGGGCACCTACACGCCGTTCGCGCTGCTGGCCCTGCACGGCACCGCCCGTACGGTCGTGATCTCGGTGATCTGGATCGGCGCCGCGGCGGGCGTGCTGTTCCGCATCGTGTGGGTGGGGGCGCCGCGCTGGCTCTACACCGCGCTCTACATCGGGCTCGGGTGGGTGGCGGCGGCGTTCATGCCCGAGCTGCTGGACGGCGCCGGGGTGACCGCGCTCGTGCTCGTGTGCGTGGGCGGCCTGCTCTACAGCACCGGCGGGCTGGTGTACGGGCTGCGCCGTCCGGACCCCTCCCCCCGCTGGTTCGGCTTCCACGAGGTGTTCCACGCCTTCACCGTCGCGGCCTACGTCGCGCAGTACATCGCCGTGTCATTCGTCGTCTACCGGGCGGTGTGACCTCACTCGACGGCGAGGCGGGTGAGCCACTCGCGCAGCATCGCCGACTCGGCCTCGCTGAGCGTGTGCGGCGTGCGGCCCTTCAGGGCCGACGTCAGGGCGATCGCCATGCTCGACACCGACGACGGGCGGTCCTCGACCTGGTCGGTGGTGACCGCGGCGAGGATCGCCTCGCGTGTCCGCGGCGACAGCTCGGGGTCGGGGTCGCTCCCGGAGATCAGCTTCAGCGTCACGCCGACGCTGCCGGCATGGATCATGTCCGCCGCCGTCTTGACCGGTACCCGCAGCCGGCCGGCCCGGGCGACCGCCTCGATCTCGCCCAGCAGGATCTTGTACCCCTCCTCCGAGGCGGCGGCACGCCGGCCCGCGCCGTGCATGAGGGCGTAGAAGGCGGGCTGGGTGAGCCCGAACTCCACGTGGGCGTCCCAGCCTCGACGCAGGTTCTCCACCGGGTCGTCGCCCGCGGGCCGGGAGCGTTTTCCCTCCAGGTAGCGGTCGTAGCCGTAGGCGACGACCGCGTCGAGCAGGCCGTCCTTGTCGCCGAAGTGGTGGTAGAGAGTCGGGGCGCCGACGCCCGCGGCCGCGCAGACGGCGCGGGTGGAGATCGGCGCGCCGCCGGACTCGGCCAGCAGCCGGGCGGCGGCGTGCAGGATCCGCTCTCGGGTACCGATGTCGCTCACGAGAACAATGATGCACGCCCACCTGGAGTATCGCTTCCATCGTTCTGTATCATCGATCTATCAAACGCTATATCGCCGTTTTTGAGGAGAAGTCATGCGCGAGCGCACCCTGGGATCGCTGACCACGTCGGCGCTCGGCCTGGGCTGTATGAGCATGTCCGGCATGTACGGCCCGGCCGACGAGGCCGAGAGCATCGCCACCATCCACGCCGCGATGGACGCGGGGATCACGCTGCTCGACACCGGCGACTTCTACGGCATGGGCCACAACGAGATGCTGATCCGTGACGCCCTGCGCGGCCGCGATCGCGACCAGGTGATGATCAGCGTGAAGTTCGGCGCGCTGCGCGGCCCCGGGCAGATCTGGGCCGGCTATGACGGACGGCCCGCGGCGGTCGGGAACTTCCTCGCCTACTCCCTGAACCGCCTGGGCACCGACCACATCGACGTGTACCGGATCGCCCGGGTGGACCCGGCCGTACCGATCGAGGACACCATCGGGGCGATCGCCGAGATGGTCCAGGCCGGATACGTCCGCCACATCGGGCTGTCCGAGGCGGGCCCGGAGGCGATCCGGCGCGCCGCCGCCGTGCATCCGATCGTCGACCTGCAGATCGAGTACTCCCTGCTGTCGCGCGGCATCGAGAAGGAGATCCTTCCGGTCTGCCGCGAGCTGGGGATCGGGATCACCGCGTACGGCGTGCTCTCGCGCGGGCTGCTGTCGGGCCACTGGACCCGGGACCGGCAGGTGGGGACGGGCGACTTCCGCGCCCGCAGCCCGCGGTTCCAGGGCGAGAACCTCGACCACAACCTCGCCCTGGTCGAGTCGCTGCGCGGCGTGGCCGAGAGCCGTGGCGTGTCGGTGGCGCAGGTCGCCATCGCCTGGGTGCTCTCGCGCGGGGAGGACATCGTCCCGCTGGTGGGCGCCCGTACCCGCGAGCGCCTGAACGAGGCGCTGGGCGCCCTGGACGTCGCGCTCACCGAGGACGACCTGGCCGCCATCGAGCGGGCCGTCCCGGCCGACGCGGCCGCCGGCGAACGCTACCCCGCGGCCCAGATGGCCCACCTGGACAGCGAGCGCTGATCCGCCTCCGGCCGGGTCCTCGGGCGGGCGTCACTTCCGGGGCTCGTACCGGGGTGAACGTACGGTCGGGTGGCCGGGCGCAATATCGTTTTCGGCATGAGCACACATTTCGACGTCGTCGTCCTCGGCGCCGGGCCGGGCGGGTACGTGGCCGCGATCCGGTCCGCCCAGCTCGGGTTGAAGACCGCGATCATCGAGGAGCGCTACTGGGGAGGGGTCTGCCTCAACGTCGGCTGCATTCCCTCCAAGGCCCTGCTGCGCAACGCCGAACTGGCGCACATCTTCACGCGTGAGGCGAAGACCTTCGGCATCCAGGTCGACGGTGAGGTGCGGTTCGACTACGGCGAGGCGTTCAAGCGCAGCCGTACGGTCGCCGACGGGCGCGTCAAGGGCGTGCACTACCTCATGAAGAAGAACGGCATCACCGAGTACGAGGGCCGGGGGTCCTTCACCGACGCGAACACCATCGTGGTGAACGGTGAGGAGATCACGTTCGGCAACTGCATCATCGCCGCCGGCGCGAGCGCGCGGCTGCTGCCCGGCACGACGCTGTCCGGGCGTGTCGTCACCTTCGAGGAGCAGATCCTCAGCGACAGCCTCCCCGAGAGCATCATCATCGCCGGTGCGGGTGCCATCGGCGTGGAGTTCGCGTACGTCCTGGCCAACTACGGCGTCAAGGTGACGATCGTGGAGTTCCTGGACCGGCTCGTCCCGTTGGAGGACGAGGAGGTCTCCAAGGAGCTGGCCAAGCGGTACCGCAAGCTCGGCATCGACGTCCTCACCTCCACCCGTGTCGAGGGCATCGACGAGACCGGGCCGAAGCTGCGCGTCACCGTCTCCAAGAACGGCGAGCAGCAGGTGCTGGAGGCGGACAAGGTCCTGCAGGCGATCGGCTTCGCCCCCAACGTCGAGGGCTACGGCCTGGAGAACACCGGCGTGAAGCTGACCGAGCGCGGCGCGATCGACGTCGACGCCCGCTGCCGTACGAGCGTGGAGCACATCTACGCCATCGGCGACGTGACCGCGAAGCTGATGCTCGCGCACGCCGCCGAGGCGATGGGCATCGTCGCGGCCGAGACCATCGCCGACGCGGAGACGATGGAGCTGGACTACGTCATGATCCCGCGCGCGACGTACTGCCAGCCGCAGATCGCCAGCTTCGGCTGGACCGAGGCGCAGGCCCGTGAGAAGGGCTTCGACGTCAAGGTCGCCAAGTTCCCCTTCACCGCGAACGGCAAGTCCCACGGCCTCGGCGACGCCGGCGGCTTCGTGAAGATCCTCAGCGACGGCAAGTACGGTGAGCTGCTCGGCGCCCACCTCATCGGGCCGGACGTCACCGAGCTGCTGCCCGAGCTGACCCTGGCCCAGCAGTGGGACCTGACCGTCCACGAGGCGGCTCGCAACGTCCACGCCCACCCGACCCTGGGCGAGGCCGTCAAGGAGGCCCTGCACGGCCTGGCCGGCCACATGATCAACTTCTAGCCGGCGCGCCACACGCGAGGGTCTGTCTCGAAGGCGGCGAGGCTTTGGGGCAGGCCCTGGGGACGTCGTGTGCGGGCGCCGTCGTCCCTGGCCCGGCGGGCGACCACCTCGACGGTGGCCGCGGGCCGGGACGGTGCCGCCGGTCAGCCCATGAACTGGCTGAGGATGAGAGCGAGCAGGAACAGAAGGACCATGGCGCCGCCACAGCCGACGCCCGCCGCGAGAGCACCACGGACGATCTTGGCGAGAACGTCACGCTCGGGTGGCTCCGGCTCCTCACGTCGAGGACGGTACGGGGTTCGGGCCGGGGTTTGGTGCATCATCTGCCTCATCCATCGGGGCCGGGCGCCGGCGAGAGTCGGTATCCGTGGTGCGGGGTAGGCGACACGGGACGTCGCGGGGGCCGACGGACCTGAACTTTTACTTCACTGTAGAGGACACACGACGGTGATGATCGTCGAGGGGCCGGGTTCGGGCGACGGGGCCGAGGCGGCCCCGGCCCCGCGGCCGGTGCCACGTGGGTCGTCCACGGCGGCCTGGTCATGCCGCCATGCGCCGGCCGGCCACGGCACGCCAGCCGAACATCGCCAGCCCGAGAAAGACGAGCGTGACGAGGACGAAGGTGACCGCGACGCCCTGACCGGAGACGACGCGCAGCGCCATGCCGGCGGCGACCGTCGCCAGCCAGACACCGACACCGGTCGCGACGAGCGCCGCAGGCCGCCGCCAGCCCCGGGTCACCAACCAGCCGATCAGCAGGCCGGCGAGGAACGGCCACGCCGTCGTCACCGCCCCGCCGAGCGTCTCACCCTCGCTGTGGCTGGCCCGCCCGATCAGCACGAACGCCACCACACAGCAGAGGTCGAGGACCGCCCCGGTCACCGTACGCATGAGTCAAGGGTAATGCGCGCGGCGCCGTCTCGCCCGGCCCACGGCAGGTCGCGCGCCAGCCTCTCAGACCCGCTCCGCGCAGACCACCTCGCGACACCGACCCTCCGACGGATCCCCACCCACGTGACCTGCCTGCCCACGTGACCCGCCCGCTCGGGCGACCCACTCTCCGCGCGACCCACTCTCCGCGCGGACTGCTCTCCGTATGGACTCCCCTCCGTGCGGTCCGCTTGCCGCGTGGGCCGCTTGCCGCGTGGGCCGCTTGCCTTATGGTCAGGTTCCGTTCGGCGGCGGTCGTCCGCGCCGTCCGTGTGGCCTGTGAGCGCTTGTCGATCCCGACGGCGCGGCCGGGCGGTCGGGACCGGGCCCGGTCGTGCTGGAGCGGCGCTGGCGACGCGTCCGGACCGTGTGACGCGCCTACCTGGACGCGCCCCTCCCGCCGCGTGGGTTGGTCTCCATGTGGGCCGCTCATCCTGCGGCCGGATCTCGTTCGGCGGCGGTCGTCCGCGTCGCCTGTATGGCCTGTGAGCGCTTGTCGATCCCGACGGCGTGCCCCGGCGGTCGGGACCGGGCCGGTGGTGCTGGAGCGGCGCTGCTAGGCGTCCAGGCCGTGTGACGCGTTCGCCTTGACGCGGCCCTCCCGCCGTGTGGTCCACTCGCCGAGTGGGCTGCCCACTACGTGGATTGCCCTCTGTGTGGTCCGCTCACCGGGTGGGCTGGTCTCCGTATGGGCCGCTCATCCTGCGGCCAGGCTCCGTTCGGCGACGATCGTCCGCACCGCTTCGGCGACGGCCGGGTTGCTGGTGCATCTCGTGCTCGACCTCGGCTCAGCTTGCTCGGCGCCTCCAGGACGCGGACGGCGGCCGGATCGTACGGGCCGAGTCGGCGAAGCCACGATGGACGGTCTGCGACGGCTCATGCGGCCTCCCCTCCTCAACGCGACCATCGTGAGGCCCACTCGTGAGGCCCACTCGTGAGGCCCACTCGTGAGGCCCACTCGTGAGGCCCACTCGTGGTGAGGCCCACTCGTGAGGCCCACTCGTGAGGCCCACTCGTGAGGCCCACTCGTGAGGCCCACTCGTGAGGCCCACCCGCCCGGGGGTCCAGCCCACTCTCATTGTCCAGTGTCCTCGCGCGCCGTGAAAAGGGGCGGGAAGAAACTGTGGATGACTCCACGGGCGCGGCTCCGCGCCGGTCTCACAGAATGGCGGGTTTTCGGGCGTAGAAGGCGAGGAGGCGTTCGTGGGCCTCCGGGGGTGCGTCGGCGTCGTCCAGGCCCAGCAGGGCGGCGCCGAGTACCGGTGGGGCGTCGACGACGATGAGCTTGGCCTGTGGGGCGACGCGGGAGAAGCGCTCCTGGATCGCGGTCATGAGCAGCCCGTCTCGGGCGGCCAGTACCCCGCCGCCCAGGACGACCTCCACCGGGGAGGCCAGCAGGTCCAACCGTCGCAGGACGACCGTTGCCAGGGCGCTCACCTCGTCGGCCTGGCGTTCGACCAGGCGGCCCGCGACCTCGTCGCCGGCCGCCGCGACCTTGAGCAGCACGGGGGCCAACTCGCCGAGGCGCTCTTCGGAGATCTCCCCGAAGTGGATGCCCAGGCCGACCTCCAGCGCGCTGGAGGCGCCGAAGTGTGCGGCGACCGCCTCGGCCAGCGCGGTCTTCGGGCCGCGGCCGTCCTCGGCGCGCACGCCGTGCCACAGGGCCTCCTCGCCGAGGTGGTGGCCGCCGCCCCAGTCGCCGGTCACCCGGCCGATCGAGGGGAACCGGGCGACCTGTCCGTCGGGGCCGACGCCCGCGCAGTTGATGCCCGCGCCGCACACCACGGCGACGCCCCACCGGTCGGTGACGCCCGCGCGCAGCAGCGCGAAGGTGTCGTTGCCGACCCGGACGCTGCGGCCCCAGTTGCAGGCCGTGATGATCCGGTGGAACTCCTCTTCCTCCTCCGGCAGGTCCACGTTGGCCAGGTACGCCGAGACGTGGTCGGCGACCGGCCACGGTGCGGTCAGGCCGGCCGCCTCCAGGGCGCGGGTCACCGCGTCGGTCAGGTTCGCCACGGCGGTCTCGACGCCGTCCGCGACGGGCCGGAAGCCGCCGCCGCGTACGGTCGAGCGGACCTCGCCGCCGGTGGTGAGGACCACGACGTCGGTCTTGCTGTTCCCGCCGTCGATCGCGACGATCACGTGCCCACCGCCCAGGGCAGGTGCGTCGCGTTCGCCGCGACGAGCCGGTCCGCCAGGTCGGTGGCGGTGCTCACCTGCCCGATGAGCGGATGAGCGAGCAGGGCGTCCGTCACCCGGTCGACACCTCCTTTAAGCGCCGCCTCCAAGGCCAGCTCCTCGTACGCGGTCACGTGGGCGATCAGTCCGGCGAACAGCGGCTCGACGGGGTCGACCGGCAGCGGGTCGGCGCCGGCCGCGGTGACGCGGGCCGGGACCTCGATCACCGCCTCGGGCGGCAGGAAGGGCAGCCGGTCGCCGTTGCGCACGTTGACGACCTGTATGTCGCCGCGGCCGGCCGACAGGGAGGCGACGAGGTCGACCGCGGCCTCGGAGTAGAAGGCGCCGCCGCGCCGCTCCAGCAGCTCCGGTTTGGTGTCCAGGGCCGGGTCGGCGTACATCCGCAGGAGGCGTTCCTCGATGGCGGCCACCTCCTCGGCGCGTGGCGGCGCGGCGAGCTGCTCGGCCACCACCGCGTCGTGTTCGTAGAAATACCTCAGGTAGTAGGACGGTACGACACCGAGGCGCCGAAGGAGAGCCGAAGGCAGGCCGATGTCGGCCGCGAGCTGTTCGCCGTGCTCGGCGAGCAGCCTCGGCAGCACGTCCTCCTCGCCGAGGTGGACGCTGCGTTCCCAGGTCAGGTGGTTGAGGCCGACGTGGCCGAGCCGGATGTCGCCGGGCGGCACCCCGAGTGTGCGGGCGAAGTGCCGCTGAAATCCGATCGCCACGTTGCACAGCCCGACGGCGCGGTGCCCGGCGTCCAGCAGCGCGCGGGTGACGATGCCGACCGGGTTGGTGAAGTCGACGATCCAGGCGTCCGGCGCCAGCCGGGCGATCCGTTCGGCGATGCCGAGGACCACCGGGACGGTGCGCAGCGCCTTGGCGAGCCCGCCGGCCCCGGTCGTCTCCTGGCCGACGCAGCCGCACGCGAGCGGAAGCGTCTCGTCCACGCGCCGGGCGGCCTGCCCGCCGACCCGCAGTTGCAGCAGCACCGCGCCGGCGCCGTCCACGCCCTCGTCGAGCACGGTCGTCGTACGGATCGCGGCCGGGTGACCGTACCGTGCCAGGATCCGGCGCGAGACCGCCCCGACCGGCCCCAGGCGGCGCTCATCCGGGTCGACGAGCGCGAGCTCGGACACCGGCAGCGTGTCGCGGAGCCGGGCGAGACCGTCCACGAGCTCCGGCGTGTACGTCGACCCGCCGCCGACCACGCACAGCTTCATCCCTTCACCCCCGTCAAGGTCACTCCCTGGATGAACACCCGCTGCGCGAGGAAGAACACCACCATCACCGGGAGTACGGTCAGCAGAGTCGCGGCCATCGTCAGGTTCCACTCCACGTGGTGTGCCGCGCGGAACGTCGACAGGCCGACCGCCAGCGTCCACGAGTCCGGTTTGGTGTAGATGAGCGGGCCGAAGTAGTCGTTCCAGGCGTAGAAGAACTGGAACAGCGCGACCGCGGCGATCGCGGGCCGGGCCATCGGCAGCACCACCCGGAGCATCGCGGCGAACTCACCACAGCCGTCGACCCGCGCGGCGTCGGCGTACTCCTTCGGGATGGTCACCAGGAACTGCCGGAGCAGGAAGATGGAGAACGCGTCGCCGAACAGCATGGGGAGGACCAGCGGCCACAGCGTGCCGGTCAGGTGGAACCGCGCCCACATGATGTACATCGGCACGATCGTCACCTGCGGCGGCAGCATCATCGTGGTGATGACCAGGACGAACGCGAGTTTGCGTCCGCGGAAGCGGAACCGCGCCAGGGCGTAGGCGACCGGGATGCTGGAGACGAGCATGAACGCGGTGGCCAGGACCGCGTACAGCAGCGTGTTGAACAGCCAGTGCAGCATCACGCCGTGGTCGGTGGTGAGCGCCGTGCCGAAGTTGGACCAGTGCCAGCCGCGTGGCCACAGGCTCCCGGTGAGCGTCTGGTTGCCGCTCATGACGGCGGTGAGGAACATGAAGATCAGTGGCGCCAGGAACATGATCGCCAGGGCGATCGCGATCGCGTGCGTCGCGACCCAGTACAGGGCCCGCCGGCCGCGGCGCGCGGGCCGTGGCCGCGCCGGAGGGCGGAGGGCGGGGGCGCGCCGCGTCGCGACGGTCGTGCCGGTCATCGCGTCGTCATCCCTTCACTCGTCGTCGAACGCGTGGAACTGCCGGAGCAGGATCAGCGTGAAGAACATGGCGACGACGAACAGCACGAGCGCCAGGACACACGCGTAGCCCATGTTGAACTGCTGGAAGCCCTCGTTGTAGAGCGTCTGGGGGAAGGTCAGCGACGCGCCGTCGGGGTAGCCGGGGGCGGTGGTGGTGCCGGCCTGGTCGGCGTTGCCCTGGGAGGCGTTCGCGGCGACCATCGCCTGGGTGAAGTACTGCAGCGTCTGGATGACCCCGGTGACGACGGAGAACATCAGCACCGGCGAGATGGTCGGCAGGGTGATCCGGCGGAACTGCTGCCAGGCGTTCGCGCCGTCGATGGCGGCGGCCTCGTACAGGGACCTGGGCACGTCCAGCAGTGCCGCCAGCAGGATGATCATGACGTCGCCGATGCCCCACAGGGCGAGCAGGGTCAGGCCCGGCTTGGTCCAGTTCGGGTCGTTGAACCAGTCCGGCAGGTGGATGCCGATCTTGGCGGCGATGCCGTTGATCGGCCCGGTGCCGGGGTTGACCACGAACACGAACGCGACGGTGGCGGCGACCGGCGGGATCAGGAACGGCAGGTAGAAGATCGACCGGAGGATGCTCCCGCCCCGCTTGATCTTGGTGAGGAGCTGGGCGAGGGCGAGGCCGAACAGCACCCGCAGCGGCACCATGACCACGACGAGCCACAGTGTGTTCTTGATGGCCCGCCAGGCGTACGGGTCCTTGAACAGGAACCTGTAGTTGGTCAGCCCGACGGGCGTGAGCTGGAACAGGTTGTAGCGGAAGAAGGAGAAGTAGACCGTGGCGGCGAGCGGGTAGGCGAAGAACAGCGAGAAGCCGAGCAGCCACGGCGACAGGAACGCGAGGACCCGGAGGTGGTGCCGGCGCCGTCCCCGCGACGCCCGCACCGTCCTGGCCGTCAGAGCGGTGGCCACGGCTCAGCCGCCGGCCAGCTGGAGCGCGCCGTCGACCTTCTTGTCCAGGCTCTGGAGCCCCTGCTGGAGGTTCGCCACCTTGCCGGGCTCCCACTGCTCCTGCACGAAGCTCTGGAACTTCACGATGAAGTCGCCACCGTTGATGGTGGAGGGGATCGTCGAGCTGTTCGGGTTCTTGAACACGTTGAGGAACGTCGTGAACTGCGGCGGGAGCCTGAGGTTCGGCGAGGCGAGCGCGGGGATGGTGCTGGGCACGTTGCCCAGGCCGTTCGCGAAGGTCACCAGCGCGTCGGTGTCGGTGGTCAGGTACTTCACGAACTCCCACGAGGCCTGGGCGTGCCGGGCGCCGCGCGGGATGCCGATGATGGTGCCGGTGACGAACCCGCCGCCGTAGGTGTTCGCGCGGGCGTCGTCGACGGGTGTGGGCGTGGTGTCGTACTGGACGCCCGGCGCCTCCTGCTGGAGGAACTTCGTGCGCCACTCGCCGTCGATGGCCATCGCGACCTTGCCCTTCTCGAAGGGGTTGGAGGCCTCGAACTCCTGGCCCATCGAGTGGACGAACTTCTTGACGTTGTCGTAGCCGTACCAGTCGAGCAGGCTCTTCTCCCACTGCAGGTACCTGGTGAAGGCCGGGTCGGCGGCGAAGTTGGCCCGCCCCTGGGCGTTCAGCCAGGTCGCGCCGAAGCTGGGGCCGGCGATGTGCTCGGGTACGTGCTCGTAGTAGGTCTCCGACGGTATGAAGCCCGCCACCTTGATCGTGCCGTCGGGGTTCCGTACGGTCAGCTTCTTGGCCAGGGCGGTCAGCTCACTGATCGTCTTCGGCGGTGGGTTGCCCTTCATCAGCGCCTTGTTGCTGTAGAGGGCGTAGTCGTCGGCCAGCAGCGGCAGCGTGCACCGGACGCCCTTGTACTGGGTGTAGTCCTGCACCGCCTTGGGGAACAGGCTGAGGTCGACCTTGTCCTTCTTCAGGTACGGCGTCAGGTCCTGCAGCGCTCCGCTGGAGCAGAACTGCCCGACGTTGTTGGTGGAGAAGGAGGAGACCACGTCGGGCGGGTTGCCGCTGCGGATCGCGTTGAGGATCTTGGTGTCGTCCTGGCCCTTGACGAGCTTGACGGTGATGTTGGGGTGTTGCCGGTGGAACCCGGCGATGGCGTCCTGGAAGGCCTTCACCTCGTGGGGTGCGCTCCAGCCGTGCCAGACCTCGATCGTCTGCGGCGCGTCGGCCTTGGGGCCGCCGTCCGCCGGTGACCGGCTGCCCGCGGTGCACGCGGTGGCGGCGACGGCGGTGAGGATCGATGCGGTGATGAGGCGCCATGGTCGTGGGGACACTCTGGTCTCCTTCGGACGCCGGCCGTGCGCGGCCGGGGGTTAACGGACGGTGCTGGAGAAGAGCTCCTCGCGTGTTTCCCCGAGTGCGAGGTGCAGCGCGCCGGCCAGGACGGGGTTGCCGTCGACCGAGCTGAGCCGCAGCGGCGGATGCGGGATGGTCATGGTGTGCAGTTCGCGCTCCACGAGGGCGCGGAGCGGCTCGCCGCCGGCGAGGGGCACGTCGCCGGCGAGGACGATGAGTTCGGGGTCGAGCACGCTGACGATGGCGGCCAGGCCGGTCGCCAGGCGGGTGGCGAGCTCCTCCAGGGCCGCCCGCGCGCGCTCGGCGCCGTCCTCGAACGCCTCGCGTGCGCGCCGTACGATCTGGTCGGCGCGGCCACCGCGGAAGCCGTGCTCGCGCAGCAGCCTGATCACGGC
>NZ_JBHLZP010000392.1:0-7650 GCF_042429965.1 Actinoallomurus acaciae | reverse complement strand
CGCCCGGTCCTTCGGCACCGAGGCGAGGATCGTGTCGCTGGTGACGGTCAGGGCCACACCGATGCCGAGAGCGCACGGGATCATCGCCGCCAGCAGCGTCCAGTAGTTCGACTCGGTGCCGGTCAGGGCGTACAGCGCGAACCCGGCGGCGGAGATCGTCAGGCCGAGGGCGACGGTGCGGGCGCGTCCGATGAGGCCGATCAGCGGTGCGGCCCGCGCCGCGCCGCCGGCGGCCGCGGCGACGCCGCCGGGCAGCCCGGCGAGCCCGGCCTGAAGCGGTGACCAGTGCAGGACGAGCTGGAAGTACTGGGAGAACACCAGCGACTGCGCGACCAGGGCGAACATCGCGAACAGGTTCGCGCCGATCGAGCCGGAGAAGGCCGCGTTGCGGAACAGCGCGACGTCGATCAGCGGCTCGGACAGCCGCGCCTGCCGCCGGACGAACGCCGCCAGGCCGGCGACGCCGATCAGGAGGCCGACGCCGACCCTGGCGTGGAACAGGCCGATGTGGCCGGCCTCGGTGATGGCGTAGACGACACCCAGGACACCGGCGATCGACAGCGGCACGCTCGGCACGTCGAGCCGACCGGGCCGAGATCCCCGCGACTCGGGCAGGACGAACAGCCCGGCGAGGAGCACGACCGCCATGATCGGCACGTTGATCAGGAACACCGAGCCCCACCAGAAGTGATCCAGCAGCGCACCGCCCATGATCGGGCCGAGCCCGACCCCGAGCGCGCCGACGCCGCTCGCGATCCCGACCGCCGTCGTGCGCTCCTTGGCGTCGGTGAAGACGTTGCGGGTGATCGACAGCGTGGACGGCATGATCGTGGCCCCCGCGACGCCGAGGAGCGCACGCGCGGCGATCAGCATCGCCGCGCTGGCGGCGTACGCGGTGACGACCGAGGCCGCCGCGAACGCCGTGGCACCGATGAGCAGCAGCTTCTTGCGGCCGATCCGGTCGCCGATCCCGCCCATCGTGACGAGCAGCCCGGCGAGCGCGAATCCGTACACGTCGGCGATCCACAGGATCTGCGTGCCGGACGGGCGCAGGTCGCTGATCAGGTTGGGGATGGCCAGGTGGAGGGCGGTCAGGTCGACGGACAGGACCAGTACGGCAAGGCAGCAGAGGGAGAGCGTGGCCCACTTGCGAGCGGTCCCCACGGGGGCGAGGGAGTTCATACCCCCGAGAGTCACCGCGCCCGCTGACCGCCCACGCACCTTCCGCTGACCGGCGCGTACCGCTCCTCCGAAGCGGCGGGCCGGGCGGCGCAGGCCTCAGGCGGTCAGGGCGAGGAAGGCGAAGGTGGCCAGCCAGTGGTCGCTGACGAAACCCTTTCCCGTCACATGGGGCAGGCTCGCGTCCAGGTGTCGATCGGCCGACTCGCGCAGGGGGCCCACGCGTGGGTCGGTTGCCGGGAGGGCGCCCGCCAGCAGGCGGAACTGCCAGGCGCGGGACAGGTTCAGCCCGTACAGGTGCGCCTGGTGACCGTCGCTCGCGTCGTTGACCTCGGCCGGGGTGAACAGGGGCCGCCCGCCGTCCAGGCCCGGCAGGAAGCCGGTCAGCCAGCCGGGGAACTGCTCGGCGGGCAGCACCCGGCGCATCAGGTCCGCCTCGCACAGCGCCGGTGACAGGAAGTCCTGGCCGCTGGGCTCCCAGCTCGCCGGGTAGTCGCGGTCGTCGCCGAACCAGTCGGCCGCGCGCTTGGCGATCGTGGCGGCCAGGCGGTCGCGGCCGAGGGCGGTGCCGTTCTCGTGCAGCAGCGCGAGCGCGAACGCCGTGTTGGTGTGCACGCCGTGCCGGACCGGCGCGACGGCGCGGTCCAGCCAGTCCAGGGTCAGCTCCTCGATCGTGTGGGTGAGCGGGCGCAGGGCCGCCGACCACGAGCGAGCGGCCGGGTCCGGGCAGCGTTCGCAGGCGGCGGCCAGCGCCACCGCCCACGCCCAGCCGTAGGGGCGCTCGAACGCGGGGAACGAGCGCAGGTACGCCACCTCCGCCTCGACCGCCCGCTTGGTCAGCGTGCGGTCGAGGGTGTCGCGGATCTGTTCGGGGTTCACCTCGCCCGGCAGGTCGCCCAGCAGCCGGACCGCGAGCCAGTGCATGTGCACGCACGAGTGCCAGTCGTACGCGCCGTGGAACGCCGGGTGCAGCTCGCGCGGCCGTGAGGCCCCGCCCGGCCAGCGCACCACCTGCTGGGTGGCGTGCGGGAACTCGGTGTCGATGTTGCGTACGGCGACGCGCGCGTAGCGGGCGGCCACCTCTTTGATCGTCGTCATCGCCCCTCCTCAGAACGCCAGGGCGTACATCAGGATGATGTTGCAGGCCAGCAGCGGGATCGCGGTGGGGATCTGCGCCTTGATCGGCCCGTACTTGTCCTTCATCTCCAGCAGCGCCGCCGGGACGATGTTGAAATTGGCGGCCATCGGCGTGCACAGGGTGCCGCAGAAGCCGGCCAGCATGCCGATGGCGAAGACCGCCGCCGCGTTGCCGTGGAAGTGCTGCACCAGGACCGGGTAGCCGATCGCCGCCGTCATGATCGGGAACGCGGCGAACGCGTTGCCCATGATGATCGTGAACAGCGCCATGCCGACGCAGTAGACGATGACGCCGCCGATGAGCGAGTTGTCGGGCAGCACGTTCTTGGTGATCCGGCCGACCTGGGTGCCGACGCCGGCCGCGACGAACAGCTGGCCGAGCGTGGCGAGCATCTGCGGGAGCACGGCGGCCCAGCCGATCGCCTCCAGCAGCCGCCGGCCCTCGCTCAGCGGAGCGAGCGGCGACTTCGGCCGCAGCATGACGAACCCGATGATCACTGCCACGATCGCGGCGACGCCGAGGCCGATCAGCGTCTCGGAGGACTTCTCCAGCAGCGGCTCACCGCCGACGTGGATCTTCGCCAGGCCGACCGCGAAGATGATCACCACGACGGGGATCGTCAGCGCCGGGACGAAGAGCCGGTTGCCGAAGCGGTCGGCGCCGGTCTCCTGCTCGGCACGCGTCGGCCCGGGGGTGGTGCCACGGCTGAGCCGGCCGGTGGCGACCAGGAGCGCCATCAAGATGACCGCCGAACCCAGCACCCAGGCGGGCGCGGTCTTGTGGACGACGAACGTGCTGTAGACGAAGGAGGCGCCGAGCAGGCCCCAGAACGCGCCGCTGCCGTACCGCTTGGCGTTGGTGCGGTCGGCGAGGGTCAGCACGGCGACCGCGAGGAAGATCGCGCCACACAGCCAGTAGAACCACTCGACCTTGATCATCGACCGGCCTCCTGCGCCTCGGCCGGGTCCGTACGGCCGGTGAGGCCCGCGGCCTCGGCCATCCGCCCGAGCCGGCGGTCCAGCAGATAGAGCCGCGTGCCGTGGATCACGTATGCGCAGATCGCGGTGGGGATGGCCCACAGCGCGACGTTCAGTGCGTCCAGCTTCAGGTGGTACGTCGTGTCGACGAAGCCGGTGATCAGCAGGATCGAGCCGATCGCGACGAAGATGTCCTCGCCGAAGAACTGGCCCACCGTGTCCGCGCTGGCCGAGAAGGCCTTGACCTTCTCCCGCATGGGCTCGGGTAGGGCGCGGCCGAAGCGGCGCTCGGCGGCGCCCTCGGCCATCGGATGGATCAGGGGACGGACCAGCGCCGCCGGCCCGTTGATCGAGGCGAGGCCCAGGGCGGAGCTGACCTGCCGGATGAACTGGTAGATGACGAGGAGCCGGCCGGTGGTGAGCCCCCGCAGCCGGGAGATCAGCCGCCGGCCCTGCTCTTGCAGGCCGAAGCGTTCGATCAGGCCGATGACCGGCAGGACGAGGACGAACAGGGTGACCGAACGGCTCGACGCGAAGCCGTTGCCGAAGGCATTGAGGATGGCCGTCACCGACAGGTGGCCGAGGAATCCGGTGACGATGCCCGCGACCGTGACGACGACGAAGGGATTGAGCCGCAGCGCGAAGCCGAGGACGACGAGGAGCACGCCGATGAGTACGAGCACGACCGCCCTCCTTCCCGAGTAGGGGATCGAGGGGCAGACAGGGAGCAGCCGTTGCGGGTACCGTACGTATTGTTGAGCAATCCGGCAAGAGGGCAATAACAAGAGGGCAATAAGGGGCGAGATGGCGCAAGAAGGCTCTTCTGCCGGACCGGATTCCGGCGCCGCAGAAGGATCCGGCACCCCGGGTGAGCGGCCCTCACCGCTCGCCGCGCTGTCCGGCGCCCGCGTGCTGATCGACCGTACGAGCACCGTGTCCAAACTGGCCGACGTGCTGCGCGCACAGATCATCGAGGGCGCCCTGCCACCGGGCACGCAACTCGCCGAGCACGCGGCCGCGAAGGAGCTCGGCGTCTCGCGCAACACGCTGCGCGAGGCGTTCCGGCTGCTCGCGCACGAGCGGCTGGTGATCCACGAACCGCACCGCGGCGTGTTCGTGCGCACCCTCGACGCCGATGACGTCCGCGACATCTACACCACGCGCCGCCTGATCGAGTGCGCCGCCGTCCGCGCCGAGGGCGCGTCTCCCCAGGCGGTGGCCGAGATCCGCGCCGCGGTGGCGACCGCCGAGACCGCGGTCGCCGAGTCGCGCTGGCACGACGTGGGAACGGCGGACCTGCGGTTCCACTCCGCGATCGTCGCGCTCGCCGGCAGCCGCCGCCTCAACGACATGATGCGCCGCATGCTGGCCGAGCTGCGCCTGGTCTTCCACGTGATGGCCGACCCGCACCGTTTCCACGAGCCGTACGTGCACCGCAACGCCGCCATCGCCACGCTCATCGAGCAGGGTCGTGCGGAGGAGGCGGCCGAGGCGCTGACCGGCTACCTCGACGACGCCGAGGCCCAGCTCCTCGGGGGCATCGCCGAACGGGCGCGCGACCGAGGCCGAGGCCCCCTCCGGTGACGACGCGTGACGGGGAGAGACTGGGCCCATGGACTACGTGAAGCTGGGCTCGACCGGTCTCGACGTCTCGCGGATCTGCGTGGGATGCATGAGCTACGGCGAGCCCGACCGGGGCAACCATTCATGGACGCTCGGTGAGGATCAGGCCTCGCCGCTCATCCGGCAGGCGGTCGAGGCCGGCGTCAACTTCTTCGACACCGCCAACGTCTACTCCGACGGCAGCAGCGAGGAGATCACCGGACGGGCCCTGGCACAGTACGCCCGCCGCGACGAGGTGGTCATCGCGACCAAGGTGAACGGCCGGATGCACGCGGGCCCGAACGGCGCGGGCCTGTCCCGCAAGGCGATCATGAGCGAGATCGACAACAGCCTGCGCCGGCTGGGCACCGACTACGTCGACCTGTACCAGATCCACCGCTGGGATCACGACACCCCGATCGAGGAGACCCTCGAGGCGCTGCACGACGTGGTCAAGGCCGGCAAGGCGCGCTACATCGGCGCGTCCTCGATGTACGCATGGCAGTTCTCCAAGGCCCTCTACACGTCCCGGCTGAACGGCTGGACGCGGTTCGCCACGATGCAGGACCACTACAACCTCCTGCACCGCGAGGAGGAGCGGGAGATGCTGCCGCTCTGCCTGGACCAGGGGATCGGCGTGATCCCGTGGAGCCCGCTCGCCCGTGGCCGCCTCGCCCGCGACTGGGACGTCACGACCGCGCGCACCGAGACCGACGAGTTCGGCAAGACCCTGTACCAGGAGAGCGACCGGGAGATCGTGGACGCGGTCGGACAGGTCGCCGAGGCACGCGGCGTGACGCGCGCCGCCGTCGCCCTCGCGTGGGTCCTGCGCCACCCGGCGGTGTCCGCGCCCATCGTCGGCATGGGCCGGCCGCAGCACCTGGAGGACGCGATCGCCGCCCTGTCGGTCGACCTGACCGACGACGAGGCGGCCACGCTGGAGAAGCACTACTCCCCGCGCCCGGTGGCCGGCTTCCGCTGAGCCGTACGGCCCGGCGCCTCGCCCGGCGCCGGGCCGGTCCGTCAGCGGCTCAGGTACTCCATCGCGCGGTCGAAGGCGGAGCCGCGGCCGTGGGCGAACTCCTCGGCGGTCAGCGGTCGGCGGGCACCGGACCGGGCGCGACCGGTTCGGTGGCGCGTGACCGGCCGTGGCGTACGAACGCGGCGATGAGCACGATCGCCGCGACCGCCACCGACCACAGCACCTGCGGGCGGCCGTCGTGGTCGAACAGCATCACGATGAGGATGGCGGCGATGCCGAGGACCGTGGCGACGGTCAGGTACGGGTACAGCCACATGCGGATGACGATGCGTTCGGGCGCCTCGCGTTCGAGGCGGCGGCGCATCCGAAGCTGCGACAGGGCGATCACCGTCCAGACGAACAGCGCGACGGCGCCGGAGCCGTTCAGCAGGAACAGGAACACGGTGTCCGGGCTGGTGTAGTTGAAGATCACCGCCAGGAAGCCGAAGGCGACCGACACCCAGATCGCGACGTGCGGGACGCCGCGTGCGTTCGTCGCGGCGAAGACCTTCGGCGCGTCGCCGCGCTCGGCCAGCGAGAACGCCATCCGCGACGCCGTGTACAGCCCGGAGTTCAGGCAGGACAGCACGGCGGTCAGCACGATGATGTCCATGATCGTGCCCGCGCCGGAGATGCCGATGCGGTCGAGGACCGCGACGTACGGGCTGTTCGCGACGCTGCTGGCGTTCCACGGCAGGAGCGTGACGACGACGGCGATCGAACCGAGGTAGAAGACGATGATCCGCCAGATCACGCTGTTGACCGCCTTGGTCACGGCCCGGCCCGGGTCGCGGGACTCGCCGGCCGCGATCGTCACGATCTCGCTGCCCATGAAGGAGAACACGACGGTGAGCAGCCCGGTGATGATCGCGCCGTACCCGTGCGGGAAGAAGCCGTGGCCGGTGAGGTTGCTCGTGCCCACGGAGTCGGTGCCGGGCAGCAGGCCGAAAATGGCCAGGACGCCCAGGACGATGAAGACGGCGATCGCGGCGACCTTGATCGTCGAGAACCAGAACTCGAACTCGCCGTAGGACCCGACGGAGAAGAGGTTGGTCGCGGTGAGCAGGACCATCAGGATCAGCGCCAGCGTCCACTGGGGGAGCGCCGGGATCCAGCCGTGCACGATCTTGGCGCCGGCCGTCGCCTCCACGGCGAGCACGACCGCCCAGAACCACCAGTACAGCCAGCCGATCGTGAAGCCGGCCCACCGCCCGATCGCGCGGTCGGCGTAGGAGGAGAACGACCCGGTGTCCGGTGAGGCGGCCGACATCTCGCCGAGCATGCGCATGACCAGGATGACGAGCAGCCCGGCGAGCGCGTAGGACAGCAGGATGGCCGGGCCGGCGTTGTGGATACCGGCGCCGGAGCCGACGAAGAGGCCCGCGCCGATGACGCCGCCAATGGCGATCATCCCGACGTGGCGGTTTTTCAGCCCCTGTTGGAGGCTTTTCTCGGGCGATTCGGTGCTTCCGACCTGGGGCATTCGGAGCGGCTCCTTGGTTGGGGGCTTCCAAGCAGAATGTGGCAACAAGACCGAAATCAGATACCCAGACGCCGGGGACTGGTAACCCCGCCCGCGCGGTCGGTTCACCGTCGGACGGATGGGAGAAGGGCCGCGGCGGACGCCGTCGTCCGCCGTGGCCCTTCAGGCCGTGCTGGTCAGGACGCGTTCACCGCGACGTCGTCGAGGACGAAGCTGGTCTGCAGGGACGAGTCTTCGGTGCCGCTGAACG
>NZ_JBHLZP010000391.1:0-7656 GCF_042429965.1 Actinoallomurus acaciae | reverse complement strand
CGTGTCGAGTCCGGTCGCGGCGGCTCCGGCGGCGCGCCCAAGGCGGCGCCGAAGGGCCGGGCCAAGCCCGCGGTCGAGGGGCGGCAGGCGGCGGCCGACCCCGATCTGGCCGAGATCGAGCAGATCTTGAAGAACCGCGGAATCAGTTGATGACCTGCGGAAACACGTGACTGGTGTGACGCGCGTGTGACGTCGTCCATGCACATGTTCACGAACGTGTAACACCGAATGTGGCCTTGGTGACGACGAGATCACAATCGAGACACGGGTACTAGCGCCGACCTGCTCCCGGGCATGAGAGTCGTCCCGGGAGAGGTAGGTTCCCTCTCCAATGGGCGCGTATGGGCCTCATATGTCCTGTTTCGCATATGGGTGACCGGTAGCCCCGTTGACGGCAACGCCGCCGAGCGTGGGAGGTACCCCTGGTGACCGAGCGCAGCGAGGGAACGGTTCAACACTGCACCTTGGTCACGGTGCCGACGAAGGAGGCGCCGTGACCGAGCGCAGCGAGGGAACCGTTCAACACTGCACCTTGGTCACGGTGCCGACGAAGGAGGCGCCGTGACCGCACCGATCGAGGTGTCCGGTTCCGAGGCGGAGGCGCAGCCTGAGGCCGTGCTCGCGGGAATGGGCGGCAAGGTCGAGGGCCGCTCGCTCGGACAGATCGCCTGGATGCGGCTCCGGCGCGACAAGGTGGCCATGGCCGGCGGCGTCCTGGTGCTCCTGCTGATCGTCATGGCGATCTTCGCGCCCCTGCTGACCTCCTGGTTCGGCCACCCGACGAGCGAGTTCCACCAGGACCTCATCGACCCGAACCTCCAGCGCCCGCTGCACGGGCCCTGGCACTCGGGCATCAGCGGAAAGTACCTGCTCGGCGTCGAGCCGACGAACGGCCGCGACATCTTCAGCCGGATCGTCTACGGCGCCCGGATCTCGTTGCTCATCGCCTTCCTCGCGACGCTGCTGTCGGTCGTCATCGGTTCGGTCCTCGGCATCGTCGCCGGCTACTTCGGCGGCTGGGTCGACACCGTGATCGCCCGCGCGATGGACGTCTTCCTGGCCTTCCCGCTCCTGCTGTTCGCCATCGCGCTCGCCGGCGTGGTGCAGGGCAAGGTGTTCGGGCTGTCCGGCAACGGGCTGCGCATCGGCCTGCTGATCTTCATCATCGGGTTCTTCAACTGGGCCTACATCGGCCGCATCATCCGCGGCCAGACGCTGTCGCTGCGCGAGCGCGAGTTCGTCGACGCCGCGCGGGCGATGGGCGCGCGGGCGCCGTACATCCTGTTCCGCGAGCTGCTGCCGAACCTCTTCGCGCCGATCCTGGTGTACTCCACGCTGCTGATCCCCACGAACATCCTGTTCGAGGCGGCGCTCTCCTATCTCGGCGTGGGCGTCAACGAGCCGACGCCCACGTGGGGCGGCATGCTCGCCCAGGCGGTCCCGATCTATTCGGTCGATCCGTGGTTCATGATCGTCCCAGGTCTGGCGATCTTTGTCACCGTTCTCGCCTTCAACCTGTTCGGCGACGGGCTGCGCGATGCCCTCGACCCCCGTGCCCGCTGATCTCACATGTGCCGATCGGACCGACTCTCAATGTCGTTCCCCAAGGAGGAAGACAACCAAATGAGGAGAAGAACGCCTCTTGTGGCGGTGGGCGCCGCGCTCGCCCTCGCCTTGGCCGCGTGCGGCGGCACCGGCGGTTCCAACAGCAGTACCGGAGGGAACGGCAAGTTCGGCGAGGGCAACACCTCGGTGGTGAACCCCTCGACCAAGACCGGCGGCACGCTCCGCATCGGCAACGCCGTCGAGTGGGACAGCACCGACCCGGCCGACACCTACTACGGGTGGTCCTGGGACTTCATCCGCCTGTACGGCCGGGCGCTGACGATGTTCAAGACCGTGCCCGGCAAGGAGGGCCTGCAGCTGGTCCCCGACCTGGCCCAGAACCTCGGTCAGCACAGCGCCGACTTCAAGACCTGGACGTACAAGCTCAAGCCGGGTGTCAAGTACGAGGACGGCACGCCGGTGCGCGCCCAGGACGTCAAGTACGACGTCGAGCGCACGCTGGACAAGAACACGTTCCCGGACGGGCCGACGTACTTCGGTGACTTCCTCGACACCAAGGGCTACACCACTCCGTACAAGGACAAGACCCCGGGCAAGCTCGGTCTGAAGGCGGTCGAGACGCCGGACGACAACACCATCATCTTCCACCTGAAGAAGGCGTTCGCCGGCTTCGACTACCTCGCCATGCTGCCGGCCACCATCCCGGTGCCGCAGGCGAAGGACACGGGCACGAACTACAAGCTGCACCCGGTGTCCACCGGGCCGTACAAGTTCGAGAGCTACACGCCGGGCAAGCAGCTGAACCTGGTCCGCAACACCAACTGGGACCCCAGCACGGACCCGAACCGCAAGCAGCTGCCGGACCGTATCCAGGTGCAGATCGGCGTCAACGCCGACGACCTGGACAACCGCCTGATCGCCGGGTCGGCGGACATGGACATCCAGGGTCTGGGACTGGGGGCCGCCGCCGCGGCCAAGGTCCAGTCGAACCCCAACCTGAAGAAGAACGCCGACTCGGCGGCGACCGCCCGGCTGGACTACGTGGCGGTCTCCTCCTCGGTGCCGCCGTTCGACAACGTCCACTGCCGCAAGGCCGTGGAGTACGCCACCGACAAGCAGGCGATGCAGACCGCCTACGGAGGCCCGCTGTCCGGCGGTGACATCGCGACCCACCTGATGATGCCGCTGATCCCCGGCAACCAGGACATCAACCCCTACCCCTCCGGGCCGGGCAACCACGGTGACGTGGCCAAGGCCAAGCAGGAGCTGCAGGCGTGCGGCAAGCCGAACGGCTTCAGCACGGTGATCTCCGCGCGCACCGAGCGCCCGAAGGAGATCAACGCCGCTCTCGCCCTCCAGCAGGGCCTGCAGAAGGTCGGCATCAAGGCCGAGATCAAGAAGTACCCCACGGGCGACTACTTCAAGCTGTACGCCGGAAACCCGGACTACGTGAAGAAGAACGGCCTCGGTCTGATCATGATGTCGTGGGGCGCCGACTGGCCGGAGGGCTTCGGGTACCTCCAGCAGATCGTCGACAGCCGCGTCATCCGGGCCGCGGGCAATACCAACCTCGGTGTGAAGGACACGGCCGTCGACCAGCTGCTCGACAAGGCGGCGGTGACCGCCGACACGACCGCGCGCGGATCCCTGTGGGCCCAGATCGACGCGAAGGTCATGGACGACGCCTACATCGTGCCGTTCCTGGACGAGAAGCACCTGCTCTACCGGCCGCCCTCGGTGAAGAACGCGTACGTCAACCAGGGCCTCAACGGCTTCTACGACTACGTCCAGCTGGGCGTGAAGTAGCCGTCGGAAAGAACCGTCCATAGAAGGCAGGTGAAGGCATCGGTGGACGGCGGGGAGCCAACCGGCCCGCCGTCCACCGCAGCCGGGCACTGTGGTCAACTTCCTCATCCGGCGACTGCTCGCCGCCATCGCCCTGCTCATCATCGTGAGCATGGTGACGTTCGCCATCTTCTTCCTCGTCCCGAGGCTGACCGGCGCGAGCAGCGCGGACCTGGCCTCGCGCTACGTGGGCAAGAGCGCCGGCCCCCAGGCGATCCACGAGGTGGAGATCCGGCTCGGCCTGAACCGGCCGGTGGCGGTCCAGTACTGGAACTTCGTCAAGGGCATCATCGTCGGGGCGCACTACGACTTCGGCCCCTCGAAGGTGTACTGCGGGCCGCCGTGCTTCGGCTACTCCTTCATCAACCAGACGCCGGTCTGGCCGGACCTGCTCGACCGGCTGCCGGTCACGCTGTCCCTCGCGGGCGGCGCGGCGGTGATCTGGCTGGTGTTCGGCGTGACCACCGGCGTGATCTCCGCGCTCAAGCGGGGCAGCGCGGTCGACCGGGTGTCGATGGGCGTCGCCCTCGCCGGGGTGTCGCTGCCGATCTTCTTCACCGGGCTGCTGTCATTGGCGATCTTCCGGGACCACCTGCAGTGGTTCCCCGGCGCCGGCACCTACGTCGGGTTCACCCAGAACCCGGCGACCTGGGCCGCCAACCTCGTCCTGCCATGGGTCACGCTGGCGTTCCTGCAGGGCGCGTTGTACGCGCGGCTGACCCGTGCCGGAATGCTGGAGACGATGGGGGAGGACTACATCCGCACGGCGCGGGCCAAGGGCCTGCCCGAACGGGTCGTGATCGTCCGGCACGCGCTGCGGGCCACCCTGACGCCCGTGCTGACCATCTTCGGCATCGACCTGGGCACCCTGCTCGGCGGCGCGGTGCTGACCGAGGGCACCTTCTCCCTGCCGGGGCTCGGCAAGTTCGCGATCGACTCGATCAACAACAACGACCTGCCACGGGTCCTCGGCGTCGTGATGATCGGAGCGTTCTTCATCGTGATCGCCAACCTCGTCGTTGACGTCCTGTACGCGGTGATCGACCCGAGGGTGAGGATCTCGTGACCGAGCGGAGCGAGGGAATCGAAAGGCGCGCCCCGGTGGTCGCACACCCTCCGGCGAAGGAGGTCTCATGACCGAGCCGGAGGCCACGGTGCAGGCGCCGCAGGCGTTCCTGGAGGTACGCGACCTGCGCATCCACTTCCCGACCGACGACGGCCTGGTCCGGTCGGTCGACGGGCTGTCCTTCTCGCTGGAGCGCGGCCGTACGCTCGGCATCGTCGGGGAGTCCGGCTCGGGCAAGAGCGTGACCAGCCTGGGCCTGCTGGGCCTGCACAACCGCAAGAACGCCCGGGTCTCCGGCGAGATCTGGCTGGACGGCCAGGAGATCGTCGGCTCGTCGGCCGACCAGGTGCGGCGCATGCGCGGGCGGAAGATGTCCATGATCTTCCAGGACCCGCTGTCGTCGATGCACCCCTTCTACACCATCGGCGCGCAGATCATCGAGGCGTACCGCCTGCACAACGACGTCTCCAAGCAGGTCGCCCGCAAGCACGCCATCGACATGCTCGACCGCGTCGGCATCCCGCAGCCGGACCGGCGGGTCGACGACTATCCGCACCAGTTCTCCGGCGGCATGCGCCAGCGCGCGATGATCGCGATGGCGCTGTCGTGCGACCCGGAGCTGCTCATCGCCGACGAGCCCACGACGGCCCTCGACGTGACCGTGCAGGCGCAGATCCTCGACCTGATCCGCGACCTGCAGCAGGAGTTCAACTCCGCGGTCATCATCATCACCCACGACCTCGGCGTGGTCGCCGAGCTGTCCGACGACATCCTCGTGATGTACGGCGGCCGATGCGTGGAGTACGGCGACGTGGAGGAGATCTTCCATGCGCCCGAGCACCCCTACACCTGGGGCCTGCTCGGCTCGATGCCCCGCCTGGACCGGGACCGCTCCGAGCGGCTCCTGCCGATCAAGGGCAGCCCGCCCAGCCTGATCAACGTGCCGCAGGGCTGTGCGTTCAGCCCCCGCTGCGCGTATGCGGAGCTGAACCAGGGCCGCAGCGAGACCGAGCGCCCGGAGCTGCGCGAGGTCTCCCCCGGGCACCGGGTCGCCTGCCACCTGGACCGCCAGGACCGGCGGCGCCTCTGGGACGAAGAGGTACGGCCGAAGCTTTGAACGAGGAGACCGCGGGAGACATGGTGACGACACCTGACACGACGGTGGTGGAGGAGCCGCGGCCGTCGGGCCCGGAGGATGATGTTCTGCTGGAGGTCAGCGGGCTGCGCAAGCACTTCCCGGTGACCCGCGGTGCGATCGTCAGACGTCAGGTGGGCGCCGTCAAGGCCGTCGACGGCGTCGACTTCACCGTCCGTGCGGGTCAGACCCTGGGCCTGGTGGGGGAGTCCGGCTGCGGCAAGACGACCACCGGCCGCATGATCACCCGCCTGCTGGAGCCGACGGACGGCCGCATCGTCTTCGAGGGCCACGACATCACCCACGTGTCGCAGGGCACGATGCGCCCGCTGCGCCGCGACATCCAGATGATCTTCCAGGATCCGTACTCGTCGCTGAACCCGCGAAAGACGGTCGGCTCGATCGTCGGCGCCCCGTTCCGCCTGCAGAACGTGGCGACCGAGGCGGGCGTGAAGAAGGCGGTGCAGGACCTGCTCGACGTGGTGGGCCTCAACCCCGAGCACTACAACCGGTATCCGCACGAGTTCTCCGGCGGCCAGCGGCAGCGCATCGGCATCGCCCGCACGCTGGCGCTGCGGCCGAAGCTCATCGTGGCGGACGAGCCGGTGTCGGCGCTGGACGTCTCCATCCAGGCGCAGGTCGTCAACCTGCTGGAGGACCTGCAGGACGAGTTCCACCTGACGTACGTGGTGATCGCCCACGACCTGTCGGTGGTCCGGCACATCTCCGACCAGGTCGGGGTGATGTACCTGGGCAAGATGGTGGAGCTGGCCGACAACGAGAGCCTGTACGCCGGCCCGATGCACCCGTACACGGTGGCGCTGCTGTCGGCGGTTCCGGTGCCGGACCCGAGCGCCCGCGGCGGACGCGAGCGCATCCGGTTGCAGGGCGACGTGCCCAGCCCCCTGAACCCGCCGCCGGCGTGCCGTTTCCACACGCGCTGCTGGAAGGCCCAAGAGGTGTGCGGCCAGGTCGAGCCGCCGATGGTGGAGCTGAAGCCGGGCCACCAGGTCGCCTGCCACTTCCCGGAGAACGCCCCGTCGGACGCCGAGGACCGCGTCGCCAAGGCCGCCGGTCTCGCGTGACCGGCCGCCGCGCGTGGTGAACGTCTCACTTCGTGCGCTTGGTGCAATGATGCACTGGTTGCAATGATTTACGGGTGACAGGCAGATTCGCGGCATGTGCGGCGGTGCTCGTACTCGGCCTGGCCGGGTGCGGCGGCGGGCGGGGCGAGACGGTCCGGGCGGACACCACGTTCGACGAGGCGTCGACGCGGACCGTGCACCCCTCGTCGAGCCGCGGCGGCACGCTGCGGCTCCTCATGACCGACGCGCCGGTCTCGCTGGACCCCGGCGACCTCGGCTTCGCCTACGGCGCGGACCTGGCCCGTCTCTACGCGCGCTCGCTCGTCACCTACGCCTCCGCCCCCGGCGCCGCCGGGCTGCGGGTCGTGCCCGACCTGGCCGAGGGGCTCGGCAGGCCCAGCGACGGTGGCCGCACCTGGACCTACCGGCTCCGCTCCGGCCTGACGTACGAGAACGGCCGCGCCGTACGCGCGCAGGACGTCAGGTACGCGGTCGCGCGCAGCAACTACACCGCCGAGCTGGGCGACGGCCCGCACGACCTGCGCGACGTCTTGTCCGGGACCTACTGGGGCCCGTACCTGGACGCGGACCTCGACCACTTCACCGGCGTCACGACGCCCGACGACCGCACCGTCGTCTTCCACCTCAACCACCCGTTCGCCGACTTCGACCACCTGGTGACGAGCCCCCAGACCGCGCCCGTGCCGCGCGACGCCGACACGAGACGAAGGTATGAGAGGCATCCCCTCTCCACCGGGCCGTACCGCTTCGCCGAGAACGACATCGGCGAGGGCTTCACCCTCGTCCGCAACCCCGAGTGGAGAAACGGCCCCGGCCGTCCGGCGCTGCCCGACCGGATCGAGGTCACCGAGAAGGTCGCCGCCGCCGACGTCGACGCCCGCCTGCGGGGCGGCGGCGCGGACGCCGACCCGACCGGCGCGGGCGTGCTGCCCCGCACC